>JAAXVQ010000498.1 GCA_013335425.1 Candidatus Firestoneibacteriota bacterium
AAGTGAAAAAAGACATGGAGTCGGAAAAACCCATGGACCGGCTGGTCTGCGGCGACGTGGGGTACGGTAAGACCGAGGTGGCCATGCGCGCGGCGTTCAAGGCCGTGCAGGACGGCATGCAGGTGGCGGTGCTGGTGCCCACCACGCTGCTGGCCGACCAACATTACGCCACGTTCAAGGAGCGCATGGCGGCCTACCCCGTGCGCATTGAGTACCTCTCGCGCGTGAAGAACCCGGCGGAGCAGAAGGTCATCCTCCGAGACGCGGCCCAGGGCGCGGTGGACATCCTCATCGGCACGCACCGGATCCTGAGTGAGGACGTGCACTTCGCCAAGCTGGGGCTCATGGTGGTGGACGAGGAGCAGCACTTCGGGGTCAAGCACAAGGAAAAAATGAAAAAGCTCCGCGCCAGCGTGGACGTGCTCACCTTGACGGCCACGCCGATTCCGCGCACGCTTTATCTCTCCCTTTCGGGCATCCGCGATATTTCCGTGATCGAGACCCCGCCGCTCAACCGCCTGGCGATCCGCACGTTCGTGGTGGAGTACTCCGACGAGGTGGTGCGCGAGGCCATTGTCCGCGAAATGGCGCGCGGCGGGCAGGTGTTTTTCATCCACAACCGCGTGCAGGGCATCGAGGCCGTGGCCGAACGCATCAAGCGTTTGGTGCCTGAGGCGCGCGTCACCGTGGGGCACGGGCAGATGAGCATGAGCGAACTCGAGCCGGTGATGGAGCGCTTCATGGCGCGTTCCGAGGACGTACTGGTGGCCACCACCATTGTGGAATCGGGACTGGACTTTCCCAACGTCAACACCATCCTCATCAACCGGGCGGACGCTATGGGGCTTTCGCAGCTTTATCAGTTGCGCGGGCGCGTGGGGCGCTCGGACCGGCAGGCCTATGCGTATTTGTTCTACCCCCTGGGGGGAGCCATCACCGGGGTGGCGGAAAAGCGCCTGACCACGCTGCAGGAGTTCACGGAACTCGGGTCGGGCTTCAAGATCGCCATGCGCGATTTGGAGATTCGCGGCTCCGGGGATGTGCTCGGGGCCGAGCAGTCGGGACAGGTGCAGGCCGTGGGTTTTGAAACCTATGTCCAGTTGCTGGAAGAAGCCGTGCGCGAACTGCGCGGGCAGAAAACCGAGGACAAGTCCGAGGTGAAGCTTTCGGTGCCCGTGGACGCGCACCTGCCCTCGGACTATGTGCCGGACACGATTTTGCGCCTGAACATTTACAAACGCATTTCCGGAGCCGAGACGGCCGAAGCCCTGCAGGAGATCGGCCGGGAACTGGAAAACCGCTACGGCAAGGCCCCCGAGCCGCTGCTGCGCCTACTGGAGGTGGCGGAACTCAAGCTCCTGGCGCGGGCTGCGGGCCTGGAGGACGTCAGCGTGGGGAACCGGACCCTGACTTTCAAGTGGCGTTTGTGGGTCAAACCCAAGCGGGATTTGGTGGACCAACTGCTGGCCGACACCTCCCGGCGGGTGCGTTTTATCCCCGGAGAACAGGCGGCCATGGAAATGGCGCGCCCGCAAACCGGGCTTTTGGCCGCGCTAAAAAACATCTTGTCCGAACTGGGTTGATGTGTTATAAAACCTTTTAATTTATGGCTTTATATAATATGTAGGAACGGTTTGCAGGCGTAACCTGCGAAATTTGTACTCAAACCGGCTGTTTTGGCTGGAATTGTTGTTTATTATCGGGAGGATAGGGCATGCGCAAGCAATGGTGGGGTGTGGCCGGGGTTAGCCTGGCGTTGG
>JAAXVQ010000163.1 GCA_013335425.1 Candidatus Firestoneibacteriota bacterium
TATTGGTTTTGGGCGTAAAGCACGTCCTGCAGCTCGGCCATCTTCTCAATGTCGCCGAGTAATTTTTCCTGGGCACCCTGCTTGTCGTGATACCCGTTGGTAAAATCGGGCGGGTAGTCCGCCAAGCGGATTTTTTTTAAGGGCGGAACTTTATAAGGTTTGATGTCCATGAAGAAGACTCCGTTTCCATTGGGCGAAAAAACACCCCGATATCAATAGGATCGGCGCCGGGGGCGCGAGGCTGAACGACGGGGGACAAGAAAGGCAAAAAGAGAAAACAACCAACACCGGAAAATCGAGAGTAGAAAATTGATCGTCCTTCGCGCTTTGACGGCGCGAAGGACTGGTGCGCCCAGAGGGAGTTGAACCCCCAGCCTTCTGATCCGAAGTCAGACGCTCTATCCAATTGAGCTATGGGCGCGGATGACCGCTCATTGGATCATGCATGAAAAAACCGATGCCGTCAAGGTTGGGCGGGCATTTTTTTGGCGATTTTTTCAGCCAAGTCGTTGACATGCAGAATATCTTTTAGTTTGCCCTTATTGGGTTTGAGCCCTAAAGCGCGGATTTTTTTGGCCAGTTGCAGGGAAATTTTCGCAGGCGGCAAAACCATGGGTTCATTGAGCACCTGTTCTTTTTCCAGCACCCGGATGATTTCCACCAGCTCGCTGTCCACCCGCAAACAGAAGTGTTCGACGATTTCCTTAAACGCCGAACGCATCACTTTCATTTCCGCGGCCAAGGTTTTGGCGGCCGCCGCTTTTTTCCCGGCTTTTTCCGGGTTTGCACCCGTATCGGCCGGCTTCGTACCCCCGGGCTTTTTTTTCAAGGCTGAAGCTGATGACGCTGAACTGGACTTGGCTGCCGACTTCATTTGCAATCCTCCTTCGTATTCCGGACCTAGGCTTTGGAACCCGCCGGGTATTCCTTGATTAAAATTTGTTCAATCTGGGCGCGCAAGTCCCGGTCAACGGCGGAGACCGAACGGTTGCCGTTGACGGTGATGAAATCGTATTTTTTAGCCAGGGACTTGAACTCCGCAGACATGCGCCGTTGATATTTCAAATAGCTGTCAAACCAATCCCGTGACAACCCCAAATCCATGCCCGACTCCCAATAATCCAGGCTGGCACGCGCTTTGAGCGTCCGGTCCAGCAAGGTCCGCCAGGAGGTGTCCAGGAAAAACACGGTGCTGGGCACCAGGGCCATGGAGTAGAGCGATTCCAGCCAAGCGGGGTCGGCGCCGCGCACCACGTCCCGGGCCATGAGCGTGAAAATATAACGGTCGGCCAGCACCACCGAACCGGCCCGCAGCGCGGGAACGATGGAATTTTCCAACTGGTCGTAGAAATCGGTGGCGTAAAACAAGGACATGGTCCGCGGACTCAACACATTGCCCTGCTTGGCTTGTTCCAAAGCCTGCCCGACGAGTTCCGACCGTTTGAGCCCCACCTGCACCACGGCATAGCCTTTTTGCTCCAGCCACGGCGCCAGGCGCCCGATATGGGTGGAGCGCCCGGAAGAGTCCATGCCCTCGATCACGATTAAAATGCCCGACAATTTGGCCGGGTCCACCTGGGGGGGCGGCATTTTAAAAAAGCGGTTCGCCACGGCTTATCCCACCTTCCGTTGATGATACTTGGCCAGGTCGATTTTCCGGCCGATGATTTCCCTGACCTTTTTCTGCTGTTCATGCACGTTCAAGGTGGCGTCGAGCAGGGTGAAGCCGTACTCGGGAACCATGCTCTCGTACTGGTCGCGCACCCGTCCCTGAAATATGCGGAAACTTTCCTCAATGTCCGGCGAAAGATCCAAATCCATGCCGGCTTCGAAATATTTAAGTTCCGGGCGCCCCTCCAAAATCCGCCCCAGGGCGGTTTCCAGGGGCAGTTTGAAGTAAAACACGATGTCCGGCACGCGGGCGAAGCCGTAGAGTTTCCGCAGCCAGGCCTTGTCGCAGCCGCGCACCGCGTCGCGCGCGAAGGAGGTAAACATATAGCGGTCGCAAAGGACGATGTACCCGCCTTTGAGCATGGGCAAAATCTGGCGTTCATAGCGGTCCGCAAAATCCGTGGCGTGAATGAGTGAAAAGGTCGTGGGGGTCAGCAGTTGGCGCTTTTTGCCTTTGCGCGTGGCTTCCTTGACCAGGGTGCTGGAGTTCCACTCCGTGAAATACACCCGGCACCCCAGGCTGATGAGCCACTGGTGAAGCAGGTAGACCTGGGTCGATTTGCCGGAACCGTCCAACCCCTCGACGGCGATCAATTTCCCGGTAATGGAACTCTCGTGCATGGTGACGCTCCTTTAGCGGGCGACGATCCGCACCCGCAGTTTGAACAATTGGGTGAACAATTGCGCCTTGCGCTCCAAGGCCCAATGTTCCAGTTCCCGGGGGTCCTTGCCCGTGATTTTCAACTCCAGCCACGGCCGCTTGACCCGCACCGCGACCTCCCGAAGAGTCTGGGCATGATCGCGGTCCAAGGCATCGGCGATCCGCAACAGCGAAGCCATCTTCGCCACCCGCAGGCGCTGCGCCGGCAACAAACTTGCGTAGCTCTCATGGTCAAGAGACGGCGTGTTTTTGCGGTGATAACGCGCCACATTGGCCGCCAGCAGCATATCTTCGGGGGAAAACCCCGGCAACTCCGATTGTGAAATCAGGTAGAGCGAGTGTTTGTGGTGCTTCTTATAGCTTATGTAGGCGCCGATGTCGTGCAGCAGCGAAGCCACCAGCAGCAGGCGCTGATCCTCCGGGCCCAAACCGTGCCAGGCGCGCAGTTGCTTAAACAACGAAAGCGCCAGCCGCGAAACCTGCCGTCCGTGCGCTTCGTCGAACTGATACCGGCGTCCCAGGCTCAGGGACATGTGCGTCAATTGTTTTTCCTGGCGCAGCGCATAGGCCGAGTTGAGCGTTAAACGGTCGACCAAGTCAAAAAGGATGCCTTCTTTGGTGCCCACCTCGGGAACCCGGAACTTGGCTTGCCCGCTCAATTGACTCAAATGCAAGTACACCACGGCCGCGGGCACGACCACGTCCGCGCGATCCGGATAAATGCCCCATCGGGCCATGCGCTGTTTGAGCGGCGTGGCCAGCAAGGCTTCCAACAAGCGGCGCAGGGCGGCAGCGGACAACTCCCGGATGCCTTTGGCCGTTTCGGGCGCTTTGGCCATTTTGGCCAATTCCTCAATATTGCCTCCGGTGGCCAGAAGTCCCGCCCAGGGGCGCCCGGTCTCCTGAAACCCCAATCGCAGGGTGGCCACATATTCTTCCAGCAGGCGTAAGAATATTTTCGGCTTGTGCGCCGAAGCCTTGAACTCTTCCCAGAGCCGCACGGCGCCCAAAGTATGCGTTTCGCTGACTAAAACCCCGTCCTGGTTGACGAGCGCAGCTTCCAGACTCCCGCCCCCCAAATTGGCCAGCAGCCAAGGCCGCTTGCCCGGACGCAGTTGCGGCTTAAGGGCGCGATAAACCAACTGGGTTTCTTCGCTGCCGCTGATGATCTCCAAGGTCAGGCCCAAACCTTTTTGCACCCGTGCGGCAAAAGCTTCGCCATTGGAACTCTCGCGCACGGCGCTGGTAGCCACCAGGCGGGCGTGCGAAATGCGCAGCACGCGCATGCGCTCCTGAAAACGCGCCAGCGCCCGGTAGGCGGCTTGCATGGCCGCGGCGGACAAACGTCCCTGTCGGAACGTTTCCGCCCCCAACCGCACCCGCGCCCGCTCGGACTCGAGCACAATGTAGCGCTGGGAACTTAAAAACTCCGCGGCCACAAAACGGATGGCATTGGAGCCCATGTCAATGGCCGCCACCCGCAGGGGAAAAGACTCCCCGGTTTTGCGCTCCGGAAATTTCACCTTGGAGACCGCGGCTGTTGAATGGGAACCGGTATTTTTTTTAGACACAACCAAGTCCATCCTCGCCCGGAACACCTGGCAATGAGTCAAAAACGTATTTCTACAGCTATTTTACTCTGTTGATTATTAAAAATACATGAAAAGAACATTAAATCCTTGTGAAGCCTGAAAGGTTCTTTGAAAGTACAGGCGCTCGTTCCCGACCGGCCCCTTGTCCTGCTGCCATCCGCCTTGTTTTTTTTTAAAACTTAGGCTAAACTCTCTGGAAATTAAGTTCGACCAATCCACCGATCCATGAAGGAACGCCTGGTATGTACAAACAACTGTTGAGCGGCAACGAAGCCGTAGCCTTGGCCGCCTTGGACGCGGGGGTAGCGCTGGGCACCGGCTATCCGGGCACGCCTTCCACCGAAATTCTCGAGGGCTTTTTCCGCCTGGGCGGCAAAGCACAGTGGGCGCCTAATGAAAAAGTGGCCCTGGAAGTCGCGCTGGGGGCGGCTTTTGCCTCGGCCCGGGCTTTGGTCACCATGAAGCATGTGGGGCTCAACGTGGCAGCGGACGTGCTCTTTACGGCGGCCTATTCGGGCGTGCCCGGCGCCCTGATCGTGGTTTCGGCCGATGATCCGGGCATGGCCTCGAGCCAGAACGAACAGGACAACCGCCGCTATGCCGTGGCCGCCGGCGTGCCCATGCTGGAGCCGGCGGATTCCCAGCAAGCCTATGACTTCTTTTTTACGGCCGTGGAAATCTCCGAACGTTGGCATATTCCCGTGCTCTTCCGCATGACCACGCGCGTCTGCCATTCCAAAACCGTGGTCACCCGCCGCAGCGCCCCGCTGCCTGCGCCGAAACCTTTTTATGAACGCGATCCCAAGGGCCGGGTGATGATCCCCGCGCACGCCCGCCCGGCCCACCGCCGTTTGCGCCAAAAACTCTCGGAGATCGCCGCCTGGGGCGAAACCGCCCCGGTCCACTCCCGCCTGGAAGGCGCCGGCGGATTGGGCATCATCACGTCGGGCATCACGGTTATGCACGCCCGTGAAGCCGCCCCGGAGGCGGACATTTTCCAAATCGGTTTGACCTATCCGCTGCCCTTGAATCGTTTGGCGGCTTTTGTGTCCCAACACGAACGGACCGTGGTGTTGGAAGAAGGCGACCCGTACCTGGTCGACGCCCTGCGCGCGGAAGGTTTAACCGTGGAGGGCAAGACCGAAGCCTTCCGCTTCGGTGAACTGGACGTGGAACGCGTGCGCCGCATTTTGGCACACGACACCTCGCCGGAACCTAAGCCCCTGCCGGGAAAACCGCCGCAACTGTGCGTGGGCTGCCCGCACCGGAAATCGTTTGAAATTTTAAGCCGCCTGAATTGCATCGTGGCCGGCGATATCGGTTGCTATTCGCTGGGCGTGCTGCCACCCTTCGAGGCCATGGATGCGATGGTCTGCATGGGAGCCAGCATCGGAGTAGCCCACGGCGCTGCCGTTGCAGGCGACCCAGAAAGACATATAGCTATCCTGGGTGATTCAACATTCTTTCATACCGGCATACCCGCGCTGATTAATGTCGTTTATAACCGGAGCAATGTGATCACCATCATCACGGACAACCGGGTCACCGGTATGACGGGGCACCAGCCAAATCCAGGGACGGGTAAAACCCTGCAGATGAAAGATACGGTAGAAATAGACCT
>JAAXVQ010000499.1 GCA_013335425.1 Candidatus Firestoneibacteriota bacterium
GGCACGCCGACCATGGGCGGGCTGATCATGCTGCCGGCCATTTTAATCAGCGTGGGCTTGTGGGCCCGCTGGGAACAGGCCGCGGTGGGGATCGCCGTGGCTTCCCTGCTTTGGTTCGGGGGCGTCGGTTTCTGGGATGATTATATTAAATATTCCGGAAAAAATCCCAAGGGCATGAGCTCGCGCCTCAAACTGGCGCTGCAGGCCGTCGGCGGGGTTCTCATCATGGCCGCCATCATGGCCCGGGGCGACGGCTGGTCTTTGGCCACTTCCATCAATGTGCCGTTTTTCAAGTCTTCCGTGCATCTGCCGGCTTGGGTTTATTTCAGCCTGGGGTGGACGGTGATCGTTGGGGCCTGTAATGGCGTAAATTTCACCGACGGGCTTGACGGTTTGGCCAGCGGCGCCCTGGCGCTGGTGGGTTTGACGTTTGCCTTGATGAGTTATCTGGTGGCCAATGCCAAATTTTCCGGGTATCTGCTGATCATTCACGCGGCCGGCGTCGGGGAGTTGACGGTTTTGTGCAGCGCCCTGGTGGGGGCGGTACTGGGCTTTTTGTGGTTCAACTCGCATCCGGCGGAAATTTTCATGGGGGACACGGGTTCGTTGGCCCTGGGCGGCATGCTGGGGACCGTGGCCGTGCTCATCAAACAGGAATTACTCCTCTTTTTGGTGGGCGGTCTTTTCGTGGCCGAGACGCTTTCCGTGATTCTGCAGGTGGCGAGTTTCAAGCTGACGGGCAAACGGATTTTTCGTATGGCCCCGCTGCACCATCATTTTGAAATGTTGGGCTGGTCCGAGACCAAGGTGATCATCCGTTTTTGGATCGTGGCCATTTTGCTGGCCGTGTTGGCACTCTCGACTTTGAAATTACGCTAAGGCGGGCTTGGTTTTTCACATCGGCAGAGGTGGCGCATGGACGTTAAAGGGTTAAAGGTCGTGGTGGTGGGCTTGGCCCGTTCGGGGCGGGGTGCGGCGGCGTTGCTGCGCCGGCACGGCGCGGAAGTCACGGCCACGGATTTAAAACGTGCTGAAGATTTGGGTGACGCAGTGGCGGAGTTGACGGCCATGGACGTGCGGGTGGAAACCGGCGTGCACGACCCTGCGACCTTTGCAGGGGCGCAGTTGCTGGTGCTTTCCCCTGGGGTGAGCCTCGACACCCCCGGCGTGCGCGAAGCACTGCAGCGCGGCGTGCCCGTGCTGTCCGAGTTGGAGCTCGGATACCGTTTCTGCCGCGGACGCGTGGCGGCGGTCACGGGCACCAACGGTAAGACGACCACCGTGAACTTGTTGGCAAAAATGGTGGCCGACGCGGGCGTGCCCGGAGTTTTGGCCGGCAACGTGGGCTTGGCCTTCACGACCGTGGCCGAGAGTTTGCCCCCGGAGGGCATTGCCGTGCTGGAAGTCTCCAGCTTTCAATTGGAGACCATCGACGAATTTCACCCCGCAGCCGCGGCCGTGCTCAACATCACCCCGGATCATCTGGACCGGTATGCGGGCATGCAGGCCTATGTGGAAGCCAAAGCCCGCATTATGCGGCGCCAAATCAAGAGCGACTTGGTGGTTTTAAACGCCCTGGACCGCTACACCCCGTTGTTGGCGGCCCAGGCGCCGGGACGCGTGGTGTTGTTTTCCTCCGCGGGCCCGGTGAACGGCGAAGGGGTTTGGGCGCAAGACGGCAGGCTGCGCTACCGTTTGGCGAACGCCGGGGAAGGGGAACTCGTGGGCGTTTCAGAGTTGCTAATAGATCGGAAGA
>JAAXVQ010000164.1 GCA_013335425.1 Candidatus Firestoneibacteriota bacterium
AGCACGGGAACCGCCGTGACCGGCCTTCCGGTGCCGGCCACCCCCGGAACTCAGCAGTCGATCGTCATCAGCTCGCTCGTGGCCTCGACCCGCTACCACGTCCAGGTCCGGAGCCGTGACGCGGCGTCGAACTGGTCCGCGATGAGGCGGTCTTGGAACAGATCCGGGCGTTATTCGCCCGCCGTGGCCGGGAGATGCCGGAGCGAAACGTGGTGCAAGCGATGTTCCCGCGTGGCAGCCGTGTCATTGCGAACCCGAACGGCACGGCGCCGGGATTTTTTTACGCGCAGGGGAAGAAGATTTTGGCCGCTTTGCCCGGCCCGCCGCGGGAACTTTTGCCCATGTTGGAAAAACAGCTCGGACCCCGCCTGTGCGCGCAACGCGCCGGGAACACGGCTCGGAGGATACGCCGAGTTTATCGCGTTTGCGGCGTAGGGGAATCGGAATTGCAGGCCTGGTTGGGTCCTCTCTCCCAAAACGCCGCCTGGCCTGAGTTGGGGTTTTTGTTAGACGAACCCGGGGAAATCTTGGTGATTCTTACAGCCCGGGACGCCGAAGCGCAGCTTGCGCATGCCCGCCTCAAGATCGCACTCCAAGAAATCAAAAAAATGCTGGGACCGAGTTTTATCGGTGAAGTCCGCGAAACCCTGCCCGGAGCCGTGGGTAAGGGCCTGCATCAAAGGCACGAGACCTTGGCCACGGCCGAATCCTGCACCGGCGGGTTGGTCAGCCGGCGGATTACCGGCGTGCCGGGCGCTTCGGATTATTTTTTAGAAGGCGTGATTGCCTACGGCAATGCCGCCAAAATCAAACGGCTGCAGGTGCCGCCGGCTTTGTTGGCCCGCTATGGCGCGGTCAGCGAACCCGTGGCTTTGGCCATGGCCCAGGGCGTCCGGCGGACCGCGGGTGCCGCGTGGGGCTTGGCCACCACCGGCATTGCCGGGCCCGGGGGTGGCAGCCGGGCCAAGCCCGTGGGCACGGTTTGCCTGGCCCTGGTTGGTCCGGGGAAAAAAACCTGGGTGCAGACGCAGCGGTTTTTGGGTGAACGCGAGCTGGTGCAGCGCCGGGCAGCCACGGCGGTTTTGGACGCTTTGCGGCGTCGGCTAATAGAAACTTGAGGAAAATTGTTTATTAAATGAGCAGGAACTACTAATAAGATGCTGAAAAATTCTATCACAATCATTGCAGGCGATTGAAGGAAGCATAGCAACCTGGTTTTTGATCTTAGCTGCCTTTATTCTGCGAAAAGACTCTATGAAATTTATTCAGCAAACGGTTAATATAAAAAATGGGTCTTCTCCTTTTCGAGTGGGTAAAATTGCTCCCCAAAACCTCGCATAAGAGCGAACCTGTAAGCGTTTAAGGGTTGTTTGAAGCCCTTCAAAACCGGTACAGTAGTCGGTATGCGCAAACTTAGCCGATTGACCGATGCATACCAGTTCGATGGGTTCACCCCATACCAAACGGTTTTGAAGGTCCCTGACGACCCCAAAGCCAGAGTTGTCCGGCTGAAACGCCGGGGAAAAAAACTGTCTGCCCAGAATGTGGCGAAGGGCACCTGTACAGTGACACTCCGTCCCCCAACACCCAACACATGTCCCCCAACACACCAACATTAACCGATTAACCGATAGCCGTCCCCTAAAAAAAAGCCTAAATGCAATGTATCAAACACCTGGCACCGTAAGCAATCGGGGGAACTCCACGGGCGCAACTTGACTCCCGTTTTTTGTAATGTTTTTTTAACTTGCTCAGTCTAATTAGTAAATATAAATGCAGGAGGCAAATAATGAAGAGATTTTATAAATTTGTTTGTTTGGTTGTGGTTATGGCGGTTATCCCTGCCTGTGCTAAAAATAGCCCGACGGCGCCGAGCATCGCGCCAGACCAAGGAGGCATCCGGTTTGCTCTGGATATTGCGAAGGTATCGGGAAATAACATCACGAGCGGGACCGTTTCTATTGCCAAAGGAGCACTTAGTCAAACCCAAAACATAAGTATGGTTGAACCTACGGGTACTGTTGCTTTTTTCAATATTCAGGTGGGGAAATGGAATATATCTGTAAAATTATATGATCAAGATGGAACGGAAATTTATTCCGGGACCGGCGAAGCGGTTGTTGGCAAAAACACGACCACCTCGGTGAACATCAGGGTAATTCAAAATACTGGTAATCTGCAAATTGTTGAACAGACCCCCGGAGAAAATGCACTTTGTATTTCATATTCAACCCAAACGGCCATGAACTTGTTGATGATTGGCGCGGGTGTGCCTACGGTCTTAAAAAACACGGAATTTCATGGAGGGGAAGGAGCCAATAATTGCCGTGGCGGAAATTTGCTTGTGTACGACAATATTGTGGGGATCAACACGATCCATATGGATGGCAGCCATGACGTGCAGATTTATTCTGCGGCTCATTATCCCAGATGGTCGTGGGATGGATTGAAGATCGCTGCCGGCATCTATGGTTACCCGAATCACATTGTGGTTATGGATGCTCAAGGCGGGAATAGGGTCGATTTGATGCCGGGAACCAATGAACTTGAAGGGCATGATGAGTATCCTTTTTGGACACCTGATGGAAAAATTATATACCGGAGGTACTGGACACAATCCCAAACTGCTGCCATTGCGGTGATGAACTACGATGGCAGCAATCGCCAGATTATCAAGCAGTTCGACACTGCCTACGTGTTTCCGACGGATTGTTCCGCAACTGGAAAAATTTTGTTCGATTCAAGCATGGAAAATTATCGCTATCACGTCTATGTGATGAATATGGACGGTTCAGGAATCACCAATCTCACTGCGGATACTTCGTACGAGGCGCGGAATGCCAAATTCAGCGCGGATGGCCAGAAAATTATTTTTGATACCTACGGCGGAGAGATTTATATGATGAACGCCGATGGTAGTGAAAAAACTTTTATTACCCTGGGGAGCAAACCTTATTTTATTTATTGAAATCAAGTATAGGTGGCATCTGGCCCGCTGGTGACTGCATGGGGAAGGGGACGGCTATCGGTTAATCGGATAAGCGAATGTCTCTTAACCGATTAACCGATAGCCGTCCCCCAGAGCACGTTATGATAAAGACATATTTTCAATGATTCGAAGGTAGTTTCAAATTTCAGGATTTTAGGAATACGACGGGTTAAACTAATAAACTAACTCCGTCCCCCAACACGGGTCGCCGCGCATGACCGAAGAACTCAAAGCGCAAGGTTTCGTTTGCAGCGAAAACCGTGTGGCCATGCTAATGCACCTGCATCAGATCAAGGCCCGCATCATGCGCAAGTTCCGGCGGACCGGTCAGGGGACAACCAAGATCGTCTACGCTAATGACCATGTCCGCCGGCAATTTAAAGTACCCACTCCCAATCGGGTGTGGGTAACGGACTTGACATATATTTGGACGCGGGAAGGCAGCATCTATTTAGTCGCTGTATTAGATCTCCACTCCCGGCGCATCGTTGGCTGGGCTTTGGGCCCGCAGCCTTCGGCGGCACTCACGAAGCAGGCGCTCATTCAGGCTATTTGGCGTCGGCGTCCAGAACCGGGGTTGGTGATCCACTCTGACCGTGGAAGTCAGTTCGTCAGTTACGAGTACCGTGATTTCGTGACCAGCCAGGGATTCGTTCCTAGCATGGCGCGATTTGGCAACTGTTACGATAACGCAGTGATGGAATCGTTCTTTCACACGCTCAAGATGGAGCACATATACTGGGAGCACTATCAGACCCGTGAGCAAGCCCAGCAGAGCGTGTTCGAGTATATTGAATTGTTCTACAATTGTTGGCGTCGGCACTCGACGCTGGGCTATAAAAGCCCAAATGAGTTTGAAAAAGTGGGTGGCAACGCCTAATACCGTGTCCACTTTTTCGGGGGAAGATCACTCCGTCCCCCAACATACATACACACTTTATGGCATCGGATAAGGAATTTGTAGACTATATCCTGGACCAAATGGCATCCGCCGGCGGGGTTTCCTGCCGTAAGATGTTTGGTGAATATGCCGTATATCGTAACGGGAAAGTGGTTGCTCTTGTGTGCGACAACCAGCTTTTCATCAAGCCCACACCCGGCGGGAAGGCTTTCATCGGCGCGGTCACTCAGGCCCCGCCCTATACTGGAGCTAAGCAATTCTTTTTGATCGAGGACAAACTGGATGACCGGGAATGGCTCAGCGAACTTGTTCGGATTACAACCGCGGAAGTACCGCGACCAAAGTTAAAAACGAAAAGAACCAAACACCCGATTCGCGGATGAGAGGCTGAACGCAAGGTCGGAAATAAACCGGTGTTCGGGACAAAGAGCCGTTTGATGGATTGCCAACCCTGCCCGCCTGTGCTAGCATTATTCCAATGGGTCCATCATTTTTGGGGGAGGCTTTCCATGCGTCTGAAGCGGATCTGCAAGAGCCTGATGGGGGGGTTGCTGTTGGCGGGAGCGACCACCTTGGCGCAGGCGGCTATGCCCATGGACATCTATGTCACCAACAACGCGGACACGGGTGTAGGCACCCTGCGCTGGGCTGTGGCCATCTCGAACAGCACCACCGGCGTGCAAAGCATCGGCTTTTCGCTCGCCAACACCATCACGGTTCATTCGGCGATTAGCATCTCCGCCCCGACGTTGATTGACGGCATCGGCGCCCAGGTCATTGGGTCCACGGGCACGAGCGCACCCGTGATTCTGTTTTTAACCTCCGGCAGCAGCGGCACGACGATCACCGGTTGCGCCTTCATTAATTCTTCTTTGGCGGTGGATGTCCAGGCGAACGGAAATATCATCAACAACTGCCGTTTCGGATTGGATTACGCCAATGCGGCCCACGCCAATGGGACAGGGCTGCGCGTGTTTTCCTGTTCCGGCGGCACCATCCAAGATTGCATCTTCGGCAATAATAACAACGGAGTCCAACTGAATAGTTCGAGCAACGTGCGGATTCAAGGGTGTTATGCCGGCCTTCTTTCAAGTGGCGCCGCCTGCGGGAATTTTGTCGGGATTAATCTGTATAACAGTAGAAACTGCGTGTTGGGCGGCAGCCTGTTGGACGGCAGCCAGAGAAATGTCGTTTCCGGCAACAGCGGCGTCGGGATATTAGTGCAATTCTCGTCCTACGGCAACAACCTCTGCGGAAATGTCATCGGTTTGAATACCGCCATGACCGCCGCGGTTCCGAATACTTACGGTATTCGGCTGGCAGCACAAGCGCATGACAATTACATCGGCTTGCCGCAGGCCAATTACGGCAACGTAATCGCCGGGAACTCCGTTGCCGGGATTTATGCCTACGAAGCCAACATGGGTTCCCAGCCACGGTACAACGTCATTCAGAACAATTTGATCGGCTTGAATCCCTCGGGGGCGGAGTTCGCCAACAACACGGGAATTCTTCTGACCAACGCCGACGGGTTTTTAATCGGCGGCAGCTCGGCGGGCGGCGCCCGCGAGGCGACCGTAATTTCCAAGAGCACCAACAGCGGCATCCATTTAAGCGGCAACGGGAACACCATCAGCGGCAACT
>JAAXVQ010000001.1:0-17459 GCA_013335425.1 Candidatus Firestoneibacteriota bacterium
GTTTCGAGCCCCCTCCCCTGGCCCCTCCCACCAGGTCCTGGGGAGGGGAATGTTACATGCAAAATTCAGGTATTAAATCCCTTTATTGTTTTCCTTGGTGTCTTGGAGTTTTGGCGGTGAATTCTCTTGAATGATTACTTGATTTTCTTAAGCCAAATGCTCCCGCCGGGATTTTTCAGACACAAGGGCATGAGTTTTTCGAACTTGTCGGCGTGAAACATTTCCAGGAACGTGTTGAAAAAGACTATCTCGAACGTGTCGTTGAATTGCAGGAAGCTTTTGAGCAGGTAGGCTTCGTTCCAGGCGCGGCCTTCCATGACCCAGGCCTGGGGATACTCGAACGGGAAAAAGATATCGTGAAAATGGATGTACACCCCGGCGGCCAGGCTGGGCAGCAACTGGAAGAAAATATAATTAACATCCGAACCGATTTTGGAAACGTGGGTGGAGTCGATGAACAGAATATCATTGGCCTGGAGACATTGAAATGTTTCCACAGGTACGGCCTGTAAGGGCGTGGGGAGCAGGGTGAGGCGCTCCCGGTCCCCAGGCAGCAGCAGGGATTCCAACAATTGCGGATAAGGCTCGATGAATGTGCACGCCAAACGGTTCTGGAAAAAGCGTTCGTTGGTGTCGAGGGTCGCGCAGGAAGAATAGCCGGAACCGACTTCAATCATCCGCCGGGGTTGGAGGTGGCGCAGCATGCTGTATAAGCAGATGGCATCCGAATATCCGTAGGCCGGGTTTAGGTAAAAGTACCGGTGGCCGGAGGACTGCGTTTCCGGGAAGGGAAGATCGCGATAATACCCGGCGAAGGTTTCCAACAGGGACAATTGGGCGGCTTCGTTCAAGTTGACGCCCGGGGCCGAGTGGCGGTTGATGGCAAAGAGAGACTCGGCGCGATGGTGCACGTCATCCAAATCGGGGATCGGGGAATAAAAGTGACCGGCCGGGACGTACTGAAAGCGCCGGGCGTTGATGTTCTCTTTGAGTAATTGTTTCTTTTCAACCTTGAAGATATCGCATTCCCGGCGATAACGGTCGCGCTCCTTGATCAAGGCTTGTATGTCTTCCTGGCTCGTCGGCAAAGGCAACATGGCCAATCCCCCCCCGGGGTGATGATGATCCCTTTCCCGTGAGTATCGGAAGGAGAAAGCAAATACTGAGCACCTAAGACGGGCATGTTCTTGGTCATAACCGATATCATAAAAAAATCGCTTTGTCCCCTTGCGTTTAACGCGTGCGCTCCGATACTCAGAAGGAAGGAATGGTTCGCCGGGGCGGCGGGCCATTTAAAAGCGCTGGAGGGGAACCGGTATGGACGAATTGGCGTTTACGGGGGAGCGGTTTTTATCCCACCTGGATTACCCGGAGATTGCCTATGAACATTGGCACCGCTACCTCTATGCGTCCGGTTGGGTGGCGGGCAAGACGGTGCTGGACATCGCCTGCGGGGAAGGCTACGGCAGCTACTTTTTGGCGCAAACCGCCAGGCGCGTGGTGGGCGTGGACATCAGCCCGGAAGCGGTCATGCATGCGTCCACCCATTACCTGAGCGCCAACCTGGAATTTAAAACCGGGTCCGTGGATCAGATCCCCCTGGCCGAAGCCGAAAGCGTTGATGTGATCGTTTCCTTCGAAACCCTGGAACATGTGCCTGCGGAAACTCAGCAGGCTTTTCTGTTGGAAGTCAAACGTCTTTTAAAACCCCGCGGCGTGCTGATCATCTCGACCCCGAACAAATACCACTACAGCGACGTACCGCAATATAAGAACGAGTACCATGTTCATGAATTTTATATAAAGGAATTTCACGCATTTTTAGCGCAGGGCTTCAAACATGTCGAGGTTTTGGGGCAGAAGATTTTTCCGGCCTCGGTGATCTGGCATTTGGAGCAAAACGGGCGCGCCTGGCGGGAACATCACCTGGAGCAAACCAACCGGGGTTTGCAGCCGAGCGCTACACCCAAAAAAGATATTTACAACATTGCCGTGTGCTCCAACGCACCCTTGGTCGGGGTGGATAATGCTTTGCTTTTGGACTTAAGCGAACGTATTTGGCGTTTACGGGACCAACAACTTGCGCTTCTGCAGCAAAAGAATCAAAGTCTGGAAAAACAGTTGGCGGAAAAAAACACCGAGCTGGAACGCCTGCAAGCAGGTTTGACAAAACTTAAAACGGAGGAGCCGGTCCCGGCGAAAAACTCTTTCCCCAAAGCATCAGGGCAACGGGACCAAATTGAGCCTTTGGGTGCGGCTTCCCGGCCACAGACCGCGGTGAGCATCATCATCCCGCTTTTCAACCAAGCGGTCTACACCCGTCAATGCCTGGAAGCCCTGGCGCAGAATACGCCTGCGGACAAGTTTGAACTTATACTGGTGGATAACGCTTCCACAGACGCCACCCCCGAGCTGCTCCGCTGCCTGGAAGGCGACGTGCAGGTGATCCGCCATGAGAAAAACGAAGGTTTTGTCAATGCCTGCAACCGGGGGGCGCAAGCGGCGAAGGGGAAGTACCTGCTGTTTTTGAACAACGATACCGTGCCTTTGTCCGGATGGCTGGAAGCCATGCTGCGCTTGGCGGAGAGCGATCCGGTTATCGGTGCCGTCGGTGCCAAACTGATGTATCCCGACGGCAAGTTGCAGGAAGCCGGGGCGTTGATCTTCAATGACGGCAGCGGGTGGAATTTCGGGCGCGGCGATGACCCGGCCAAAGCGGCGTATAACCGGGTGGCGGAGGTGGACTATTGTTCCGGAGCCTGCCTGTTGGTGCGGCGGAATCTGTTTGAACAACTCCAGGGCTTCGATAAGAGGTATGTACCCGCCTATTACGAGGACACGGACTTGTGTTTCGGTCTGCGCAAGCTGGGCTTTAAGGTTATGTATTGTCCGGAAGCGGCGGTCGTTCATTTTGAAGGCGTCACAGCCGGGACGAATTTGCAGACGGGTTATAAAAAATATCAAGCGCTTCACCGGGAAACTTTTGCCCGGAAATGGAAGCGCGAATTGCAGCATCAGGACCATAGCCCGGAAGTGACACGGCAAGCGCCGGTCACGGCTGATCGGGCGCGTTTACGTGCCTTGCCGGCCGGCCGCGCGGAAGCTTTCCACCCGGCGGGTCCCAACGTGCTGGTTATTGATCCCACGCTGCCGATGCATGACCGGGCCTCGGGGTGCCTGCGTTTGTTTGGGGTTTTGAAAATTATGCGTCAACAGGGATGCGCGGTGACGTTTATCGCGCGCTCCGGCGGACCGACCCAATACCGGCGGGAACTGGAAAGCATGGGTATTCGGGTTTATGGGCCGGATCCGGCCAAAATAACCAATTCCCATGCGCCGGTGAACGCGCCCCCTGTGGATCTGCGGGCGATTTTAAGCAAAACTTCTTTCCAAGTGGCATGGCTCTCATTTTTCCAAATTGCCGAAGAGTATTTGGCGGAAATCCGGCAATGGTCGCCTGCCACCAAAATCGTGATCGACACCGTGGATGTCCATTTTCTCAGAGAAGAGCGCCAAGCCGAATTGCTGGGAGACGACCGCTTGCGCCAACAGGCCAAGGCGACCCGACTGCGCGAACTGGAAATTTACCGCCGGGCGGACGCCTTGGTGACGGTAACGGCCGCGGATCAAAGCGTTTTGGAAGGCCAGGTGACGGGAAAACCGATGTTTGTGGTGCCCAATGTGCACGCCCGCCAACCTAACGGAGCCCCGTATGAGCAGCGGCAGGGTTTGTTGTTCGTTGGCAACTTCAATCATTTGCCCAACCAGGACGCCATGCTGTTTTTCGCGCTGGAAGTTTTTCCCAAAATTCGCGCGATTTTGCCGGAAGTGAAACTCCAGATTATCGGCAATAATCCTCCCGCGGCCATTCAAAACCTGGCGGGGGAATCGATTCAAGTCACGGGTTATGTTCCGGAAACCAAACCGTACTTAAACCTCAGCCGCATCTCCGTGGCGCCGCTGCGCTACGGTGCGGGCATGAAAGGCAAAATCGGCGAGGCCCTCAGCCACGGTGTCCCGGTGGTGACGACTTCGATCGGGGCCGAAGGCATGGGGTTGGTGCCCGACGAACATGTGCTTATCGCCGATGATGCCGGCAGTTTTGCCCAAGCCGTGGTCCGGCTCTATCAGGACCGGGAATTGTGGCTGCGTTTGGCGAAAAACGGCAGGCGATTGGTCGAAAGCAACTTCACGCCCGAAGCCATTGCCCCCCAGGTGAAGGCGGTGCTGGGCGCTACCTCCGGCCCGGAGCGCACGGAAGCTCTGACCAGTTTGGTGATTTTGACCCACAACCAGCGCGCCCTGACCCAGGCTTGCTTGGAGAGCGTACTGCGGCATACGCATGAGCCGTTTGAATTGATCGTGGTGGACAATGCTTCCACCGACGACACCGTGGCATACTTGAGTTCTTGGGAAGTTTCCATCAATTTTGGGGAACACAAGTATTGCCGCCGGTTCACGCTGGTGAGCAATCCCGTCAACCGCGGTTTTGCCGCGGGCAACAACCAGGGCATAGCCGCAGCGCAAGGCGACACGCTGGTGTTGATGAACAATGACGTGGTGGTAACGCCCGGTTGGCTGACGCGTTTGTTGCGTTGTGCCCAACGCAATCCGAAAATCGGCGTGGTGGGCCCCATGACCAATTATGTCTCGGGCCCGCAGAAAGTGGAGACCCCAGGTTATCGGCTGGATACGCTGGAAGGTTTGGACGATTTTGCCCGGGATTTTGCCCGGGAGCATGCGGACGAAGCTTTTCCACATTGGCGGGTGGTGGGTTTTTGCATGCTCATCAAGCGTGAAGTCATTGAGAAAATCGGCGGCTTGGACGGACGTTTCGGGTTGGGGAATTTTGAGGACGATGATTTCAGCCTGCGGGCCGCTTTGGCCAAGTTTGAATCTTGGATTGCCCGGGATTGTTACGTGCATCACGTGGGCAGCCGGACGTTTGCGGATTTGAACCTGGATTACCGGGAAAGTTTGGAGAAAAACTGGCGAATTTTTAAAAACAAATGGCGGTTGCCCGCGGCTGTGCCCCTGGGCACAAGCGTGGATTTGACGCCGATTTTGCGCGGCGGTTTTAAAGCCCGACATTACTGTGCGTACCGCTGAGACAGCCGGATTTTGAATTTGACTGGGAAAGGATGAGACCATGAGCAAAAAACATTACAAACACCTGCAACGGGTGGAACCGTGTTTGCCGGGGAGTCTGCGCGGCGGCAAGGCCACAATTTCGTTGTGCATGATCGTGCGCAACGAGGCGGCCAACATCCGCGCTTGTCTCCACTCGGTCCGCGCAGCCGTGGATGAAATCATTGTGGTGGACACGGGCTCGGAGGATGCCACCCCAACCTTGGCTGCGCGCGCGGGCGCACGCGTATACTCGTTTCCCTGGTCTCATGATTTTTCCGCCGCGCGCAACGAATCGCTGCGTTACGCCACGGGTGATTATCTGCTGTGGTTGGATGCCGACGACCGTATGGACGAAGCGGAAGTCAGAAAACTGATTCACTTGAAAAGTCAGCTGCCGCGCGAAAAGGACCGCGCCTACTACTGGGTGGTGAAGAGCGAGTCCGAGGGGGACGGGGACATCGAGTTTTCCCAACTTCGGCTTTTTCCCAACATTTTAAACGCCCGTTTCGAATGGCCGATACACGAACAGTTGTACCGCAACCTGAAAATTGCCGGGGTGAATCTGATAACAACCGACATTGCGGTCCGGCATACCGGCAATGCGCGCACGGAAGATGTGTTCCGAAAATCCGAGCGCAACCTGGACATCATTGAAAGGGCCTTGGTAAAAGACCCGGACGATCCCATATTGCATTTTCAGGCCGCCCGGACCTTGGCCAATCTGCGCCGCTATGGGGAAGCCTTGGAGAGGCTGGAACGGGTCCGAAACCATACGGAAATCAGACACCATGAACGGCAGATTTTTCTGGAAGCCGGGATATTGAGCGGACGGTACTTGGGGGAAATGGGGCGGACCTGGGAGGCGGAAGATGTGTTCCGGGAGCTCGATGCTCAAATCCCCAACGACCCGCTGGTCAGTTTTTATTTGGGGGAGAATTTGGTTAAAAACGAAAAATATGACGAGGCCGTGGATGTGCTGAAAAACGCACTGGATGCGCCCTTGGAAACCGGCTTTTTCCCGGTCAACTTAAACCTTCTGCATTTTCAGCAATACTATTACCTCGGCGTCGCTTATATGCAGATCGGCGAATCCGAGTTGGCGAAAGCGACCTTGGAGAAATCCCTCGCCCTAAGCAAAGAACCCACTTTGAGCCAACAGGCGTTGGGGCTGCTGGCGCTGCAATCGGGAAATTTTTCCCAAGCCGTCGATCATTACGAATGCGTGGTGAAGACGCCTTTGGCACAGGACGTGCACTTCACCAATTTGGGCCTGGCCTACCGTTATTTGAATGAGTTTTCCAAGGCCGAAACGAATTTTTTAAAAGCGCTGCGCATGAATCTCGAACAGGTGGAGGCGATCGCCAATTTGGGGCATTTGTACCTGGAACATCGCGATTTCGCCAAAGCCCTGAATTGTTTCCGCCGGGTCGACAGTCTGGAACCGGGTCTTATGGATGTGCGTCTGGCGTTGGGAGAGCTGTATTTTCGCGAACAGGATTTTGAAAACCTGGTGAAAAGTTGCGAGGCGGTGCTTAAGGCCCTGGAACTGGAGAGCCGCCATACGCTCAACAGTTGGGGGGATTTGGCCTCGTTGTATACCGCCATGGGAGATGAATTGGTGGCCCAGGAACGTTTTACTTTGGCGAATCTGGCCTACCGGACGGCGGTGTTGCTGCAGCCCGCGGTGGAAACCTTGAAAAAAGCCTGGCCTTTGGCCGCTCAATCCGGCGATCTGCGCCCCTTGCTCGAACGCCTGGAAGAGAGCCTGACTTCATGGAGCGGGGATCCGGCCGTCACAGAGCCGGTCAAGAAATTTTTAAACGAGATGGAAGCCAAAGCGACCGCAGTTCGGGTATAATAGCCTGGTGGGACGCCCGCTGGGGGGCGAGCACCATTTTGCAGTCCGCAAAGGCGAATCTACCCATGATCATTGCGCATGTCTCGGATTTTCACATTTCCCAATATGGCGCGGCCATGACCAACTTCAGAACCGGCCGGCGCCGTGTGGCCAAAGGCCTGGGCTGGGCCCCGTTTTGGGAAGACGCGGGTTGGCGCATTGACGTGCGCCTGGCCGCCGGGCGCATCCGCCTGCATGACGCTTTCCGCCTGACCGACTCCCAAGGTTTGGTGCACCGACTTTACAAAGTGAAGACGTTGGTTTCCGTCTCCGATATTTTCGACGATTTGCGCCGCTTGCGCGATATCCGCACTTTAACCCGTTGCGATACCCTGGCCGGCCATTTTCCCAGCGAGGCCGAAACCGCCCGTCTGCTGCAAGCCGACCCTTCCAACGGCAATGCCCGGTTTTGCGCCGTGGCCCACACCCTGCGCCGCGACCGCCCGGACTGGGTCGTGGTCACCGGGGACATCACCGACGACGGCATGGGCTATGAATTGGTGGCCGCGGGCTTGGCGCCCTTTATTGAAAAGGGCAGGCTCATCTGCATTCCCGGCAATCATGACGTCTACCCCACCCCACCTTTGTGGAACGACCGGCGCTTCCAGAAAAATGAATACCAAAAACGCGTACACTGGCAGGAGTTTGCCCTGGCATTGGGACTGCCCGGCTCGGGCAGTTACCTGAAGTCGCTGGGGCAGGGGGTGGTGTTGGCGCATTTCGACAGTTGCAACCCTTCTTCGGTGCCGGCTTCCGCATCGGGCATGGTCCGAGTGCATGATTTGCAGCAGATGGAAGTCCAACTCAAAAGTGATTACCCCCGGGCTTTGCGTCTGGCTTGTTTGCACCACCCGGTCGCGCCCCTGCGCGTGCAGGGCCTGGGGATAGCCGCCTTTCACCCGGGCATGCGCTTGCGCAACGCCAAACGGGTGCAGGCGCACTTGAAGAAAATGGGTTTTGAGGTCGTGATGGACGGCCACCGTCACATCGGCTACCAATACCAGGTCTCCACGGGCCCGGTTTTCTTAAGCGCCCCCTCCACCACCTACGGCGGCCGCCTGGGAGCCAAACCTTCCTATTGGCGCTTAAGCGTCCGGCACGACGGCCTGCGCGCCATTCAAAAAGTACCCATAGGGCTTTTATCCAAAGTCGCGCTGCGTAGCGGCGAGGAATAGAAGCAATCTGATGCCTAAAATAATGAAACAATTGTAAAGAAAATCAGAACTTATCTGGAACAGGCTAAAACTTCCAACCCCGGCCTATATGCAGAACTTGACCCCCCGCTACGCCGTTTAGAATTTAAAAACGGGCTTTCAATAGGTGTTTCCATAGTCAGCGCTTTAAGCCTGGGTTTCGTTATCCGCGACCCCAATTCTGTTTCACCTAATTTTGTTGCGATTTTTCTCGGCGCTTTTTTGGTGGGAGCCTTATTAACACTGGCGGTAATGCCGAGTGAAAAAGACGTTTTGGAACTTATGCAACAGCACAATCGTTTCCTTAAGGAAGATCAAAAACAAGCGCGGGTCACAGATGTCGCTTCCGACAAAATAGCGGAGATTAAGTTTGAGTTTTAAAGACAAATAATGAAAACAAGAACCCTTTTATCCACAGATGACGCAGATGAACGCAGATTTAAAGGCGTTTTTAGCAGGCGTTTAGAATATGCAAGTTAAGGCGGATAGAGTATTTGGCTTGAAAGCGTTCAATGGTGTTCGAGTGCATCTGCTAGGCAGTATAGGCGCAATGCAGCTTGGTTGCCAGGGCAGCAAGCTTTTTGTCCTGGGTCCAAATAAGGCAGGGGGATAACAACGCCGAGGCCAGCAGATGCGCGTCAACATAGCCAATGCCCCGGCCCATTAATTTGCGGGCATCAATGAACTGCAGTACTTCGGCGTGGGTCGCGCTCTTGGCCGTGGGCAAGGCTTCCAACAGGGATAGGATCATTTTGCGGTTATGGAGATTGCCGCAGGCCAACTCACCCATAACCAGGGGATGGCAGAGTATTTCACTTTGGTTTAAAAGCGCAATCAAGTCCGGATGGCCTTGGCGCAGATGGCTTACCCAGACAGAGGTGTCGGCCAGGATCATTTATTGCGCAGCCGTTTTCTGGGAATAGGTTGGAGCTTTTTTTCACTGCCTCCCAAAGCTGCCAACCGGCAAGCGCTTTGCTGGGCGATCAAAGCTTCCAAACCCAGTTTGATCAGAAGGGTTTTTTCCTTAATGCCCGTCATGGAGGAAGCGGCTTGAAAAAGTTGACTGTCGATATTCAAGGTTGTGCGCATAAAAATTCACCCCGGAGACTACCTGGCAATAAAAGCTTGCCTATGCATATCAATATGCATGAATTGAGCATATTTGTCAATGCGGATAAAAATGCTTTTCAAGAGTGAAGCTGCCTTGGTTGCGTCCGGCTCGGTTGAAATGCCGGGGGCGTTAAGAGCCAAGCGGAGATTTGTGCGGTGAAGTAGGGAACAGGCATGCCTGTTCCCTACAATGAGCCTTTAACGCAAAGAAACCAAGAATGCATGTTTTTGCTTGAATGACTTACCCTGAGGGAGTGGGTGGCAACGCGCAAGGGGTAATTGTTGTGGACGCCGGCAACAAA
Organism: Candidatus Firestoneibacteriota bacterium; assembly: GCA_013335425.1. Lineage (GTDB taxonomy): Bacteria > Oederibacteriota > JAAXVQ01 > JAAXVQ01 > JAAXVQ01 > JAAXVQ01. Next base: position 9,633 of record JAAXVQ010000001.1, read on the forward strand.
CAGGTAATGCTTTATCATTCTAGTTGAATAATATATGAAAAGCACGACATGTTTATGTTGAAAAAAATGGGCGGATCAGATATAAAGGCCATGTTTGTATTCAAATAGATAAGCTTCAAAATAGCTATTTCTTTTTATTATCTCGTGAAGTGGTCTGCCCATAAACGGCAGGCTGTTTGCTTAGGATAATTAAATTGAATTACGCATCGAAAGTCTTAAGAGTTCATGCTTCAGGTTTAGTCCCTTTTTCACAGCACCCGCAGAGGCAAAAATGAAAATCAAAATACGTTGAGACGGCTACGCAAGGTTTGTGCGTTAACTTTGTGGTTTTTTCCAGAAGAAGGTCGTGCCTGGTTTTGGCGGCTGTTGTTTTCCTAAATTTTGCCATAGGAAACCTACGCCGCAATCAAAAGGGGGGGAGGTGCGGACGGTTTTAAAGTGTAGGTTTCTCGAAACAACCAATACGAGGAGGTATCAAAGCATGCGGAAACTAGCCTGGTTGGCGTTGGTGGTAGGGCTTATTGGGGGTGTGTCGGCAGGTTGCGCCAAGTCCAATCCCGTGGCGCCGAGTCAAACACCCGAGCAGGGCAAGTTGTTGTTTGCCCTGGATGCGGCGTCGGATAATATTGGTTCGGGAAAAGTTACCATTACCAAAGGAAATATCACCCAGGTGTTGCCCATTACGATCACGGGCCACACGGGGTCGGTGGCGTTCAACGGTGTTCAGGTGGGGCATTGGAACATTCAAGTGCAGTTGTTTGATGCGGACGGGGTGGAGATTTATTCGGGAACGGGAGATGCGCTGGTGAGCAAAAATACCACCACCACGGCAACTATCCGGGTACAACATAACACGGGGACTCTGAGCATCCGGGTGGAATTGCCGGGGTTGTTGTTGTGGAATAAACTGGGTTCTGTGGACGAGGTCACCCATAGCCTGGTTGGCCCGAATTTGACCTTTTCCGGCAATGCCACGGACAATCTTGTTTTTGAGCCGGTTAAATATGGTAACGGATTCAGAAGTGAAAATCGGTGGCGAGGGGTTGAGGTGCCGGCCGCAATGCTCAATCCTGCACGGGGCTGCTATGAGATGTGGTTCAAGTCCCAGGTCACCCGCCCGGTGGCTTATCAGTACGGAAGATTGCAGTGGTTGGATCAAAGCCCAATGGGGACGGGTGGATTTATGCAATTGGTGTGGGATGATGGAACACCGTATGGCGGGGTGAATAACAGTCTTGATGTCTGCGTAGGCGATTTAAATATTTCTATCGGGACTTTTACGGCTGAAATCGGAAGAATGTATCATCTCGCATTGGTTTGGGATGTGAATGGCATTGCCGGTTCACAAGATACGGTGCGGGTCTATATTGACGGGAATCTGTACGCCGCAACGACTCAAACCTATCACCCCATCGCGGGTAATGGGGTGGGAAATATAGGCCGAATTCAAAATACCACACCGGGTTGGGATGACTGCTTTGGGAAATTAACCTTTGATAATCTTAAAATTTGGGATTATCCTAAGACGGATTTTTCGGACAGGTTTGTGGAGTAAAGATGCATTGAGCCTGTCCCTCGGGGTGGTGTGCCCTGGGGGATAGGCTCTTTTTAATTTCATCTTGGTTTTGAATGTGATGTTCACTCGGGCGGCTTAATTATGGACGTGATCTTTTGACCAGTTTTACTCGGCAAGTATTTTTTTAACCTGATTTTTTAAGCCGGGTAATTTGGTTTGTAAAACGTCCCAGATGATGGCGACGTCAACACCGAAATATTCGTGTATCAAAATATCCCGAAGACCGGCAATTTTTTTCCATTCCACACCGGCATACCGTTGCCGGATCTCGTCGGGTACGTTTTTAGCGGCTTCGCCTACAATCTCGAGGTTTCTGATGATGGCATCCAACGTTTTGGAATCAGTCATAAGTTGCGGTAGTGTCATGGCGGAAGCATAAATTTCTATTTTTTGAATCGCGTCGCGGATATCTTCTACATAAACTTTAAAATCACGAGACATAGATGGCTTCACCTAAAATTTTTGGACGTAATCGGGGTTTGAGCGCTTCGGTGGTCACTAAATCAACGCGGCGTTGGAAGAGTTCTTCCAAGAAGATTTTTAAATCCATAAAGGCGTCGAAGGTTTTTATGTTGAACTCAACCACGAAATCCAAATCACTTTCCGGGGTTGCTTCGTCCCGGGCCATGGAACCGAACAGCCCGAGGCGGGTAACACCGAAGGACTGAATTTTCGGATAATTTTTTCTTAAAGTGGTTAAACAATAATCGCGGTTGCCGGACATGGGGTCCACCTAAATTCATGAAGGGTTGTTTGCTATAGGCAAATTATAACATATTGATTTTAGATTTGAAATGCTTTCAAGTAACGGATGGTTTATAGAAAAGGCAGTTGACGGGCTTCATGGCATACTTTAATAATACCGCTTGGGTTCAAACCAATTCTGACGATTTAAAAAGTTCCGCAAAGTCTTGAAGGGGCGATTGAAAAAAGGAGCTGGGTATGAAACGAAAACAGGTTTACGGATTTTTACTGCTGGGTTGGCTGCTGCCGTCTTGGGCTTTGGGTTCCACGGCCGTGCTGGTCAAAGACCGCGAACACCGGCTTTGGTTTGAGAAGGTTGGGAAAATTGAAAACTTGCTCGACAACCCAGCGCGGCTTATGGGCGTCAAGCAATATGTCTGCGACACGTTTGCGGACGCGGTTTATGCGGACGCCCAACCGCCGGATGTCGTCTTTGAGAAAAGCAGTTGGGACGACCAAGGCCATCTGGCGGCCCAGATCGTGGCGCCGGTGATGACCGGGCTAACCCTCAACGGCGGGTACGGCTATGCTCAGTCCCTGCAAGGAAACAAAAGCACATCCCGGCTGGACGGGACGTACATATCCGATGATGTTAAAAGTTTTGGGAGCTTGGTCAATGTCGGGGCGGCCACGAATCTGTTGCCGTTTTTCGATCTGGGGTATGCCGGTGTTTGGGAAACGAAAAACGAAGCTTCTGATTATGCTTCGGATTTGGCCACGCCCTTTGCTGTGTCCCGGGAGTTTCGCAGCCAACGGCATGCCCTGGGCATGGTTTCCGAGGAACTGGAAGTGTTCGGCGAGTTTGAACACAGCCAACGGCAAGGCGCCTATGATCAGAACCCGGAGTTGGACATGATGTTTAATACGGTGTCGCTGCATGTGCGCACGCTGCTTGCCGGCGAGTTGGGCCAAGCCAATTGGATCGCGCAGGCGGACGGCAGCTCCACGCAACTCACGCAAAACTTATTTTTACTGGCGCGTGAGCAGTATCCTTTGGATTTTTCCAATCAAGACGTGTCTTTGGAAAGTTATGTTTACCTGCCCTGGGGCACGACAGATTTCGGCGCCGGGGTCGAGGTGGCTTTTTTTAACCGAACCTTTTTTAACCAGGACGAATATGCCTGGCAGGACTACCGGGAAATACAGGTTTACCTTCCGTTGGGTTTTGGGGTGGAATTGGTCAAGGGCTTGCGTATTTGGGCTCAAACGAATTTAAAATGGCAGCAGAGCGCGCGGGATGCGGTTTCCGCCTTTGCCTGCCAACCGGCCTGGGGAATGCAGTTTGCCTGGACTTGGCTTGAAGTGACGCTTTACTCGTTTCCAGAGGCGACCTGGCAACAAGATACCCGGCAAGGAAAGACGCTGCAAGTTCAAACCGGCCTGGAAGCGTGTGCGCGCTTCTAAAGGCAGCCGTTCTCCTGACCAATTTGCTTGACGTTGGGGCGTAAATATCCTAAGCTTTTTTAAGTTGCGGTAAGGTCGGATTCGCCGGAGGCGGCGCGTGGCTCACTGGACTGAGATCATCGTGAAACTTTTAACCGGCGCCTTGGTGGCGGGTTTTGTGGGCTTTTTGGCATTCTCCCTGATTTTCAATAAACGCAAAAAATAGAGGCAGTTATGGCCGACGATGAGCGCTCCCGAAAAATAGCCCGTCTAGTTGACATCGTGGTAAAAATTTTATCCGGACTCTTGGGAATTGTCTTCATCATATTCATGATAATGTTCTGGTTCAAATGACTGCGACGGCATTTTGACGGAACCCACAGTTTCTAAAAATACCGCACAGTCGTTTTCTGCGCGGAGTCTGCTTTGGCTCCTGGCGCTTCTGGCGCTGGGCAGTGCACACCTGCTGGTTTTCACCACCTCCTGGGACGATGCCTTTATCTCCTTCCGTATTGCCGAACACTGGTCCGCCACTGGTGAAATGGCCTACAACCCCGGACAAATTCAGCCTGTGGCCACCAATTTTCTCTGGGTGGCGCTTTTGGCCATGGGGAATAAGCTTACGGGTTTGAGCGCTGTGATTTTGGCACGGGGTTTGGGATTTCTCTCGGGCTTGGGCGTGCTCGTTTTGCTTTTTTCCGGATTGCGATTTTTTTTCAGCCGGCGCGTTGCCGTGATCGGGACGTTGTTGTGTGCGGCGGCGCCTTTGTGGGCCGCTTGGCCTTTGGCGGGTTTGGAAACTTCCTGGTTTACCTGTTTGAGTTTGGGCGGCGTTTGGGGCGTTTTCGGTTTTTGGCGCACTTCACGGCGCGGTTGGTTGGTGGTTTCCGGCATTGCCTGGGCCCTGGCAACGTTGACGCGTCCCGAAGGCGTCTTGTGGTTTGGGGTCACGTGGCTGGTGGTAGCGGCGGGGCAGTGGCGAAATTGGAAAGCGTGGGGCGCTTTACTGCTCGCGTTCACGCTCGGCGTGTTGCCGGGGGTACTTTTCCAAGTTGGGTTGTTTCATACCTGGCTGCCCAACGCGTTTTTTGTAAAGGTTCACGGGCTTGCCAATTGGCGCCAGGGTTGGGCCTATGTCATAGACGGCGTGAAGACCTACCGCCTGCTTTATGCCTTGCCTTTTGTTTTACCAGCCGTAGCCGGACGGACGCTGAAAATCCAACTGATCTATTTGGGCGCTTTGTTAACCGTCTGGTGCGCTTGGGTAGTTGGGGTGGGCGGTGATTTCATGCCTTACCACCGTTTCTTAAGCCCGGCGTGGCCGCTGGTTTGCATTTTTTTAGGTCTGGGTTTGAACCAATTGGAGTCCACTCTGGCGCAGGCCAAGTTGCCGGCGCGTTGGTTGCCGCGGGCGGTGACTGTGACCGTGACCGTCTATTTGGGGGTGGCGTTTCTTTTGCCCACTTATGCGGGTGCCCACCACCAAACCGTGCAAGCTTGGGCTGGGGAAGAACACGACCGCGCGCTCGTCGGCGCCTGGTTGGCCACGAAGTATTTGCCCACGGACGTGCTGGTGCTCAAACCTGCGGGTATTATCCCTTATTACTCGGGACTGGTGGCTTACGACGTGTACTGCCTGGTGGACCGGCAGGCGGCGCTCTCCGGGCAATGGGTGCCGCAAAACTGGGTGGGGCACCAGCAAGTCTCCATGGCGCGCCTTTTGGACCTGCAACCCAAACTGGTGATGCTCGACGAACACCTGTACGCGTTGGAGCGTCTGCCGGACCCCCAGGGCGGGGACGGCGCGGTGGAGGCGGCTTGGTGCGCGGACACCCGCAGCCGCGATTTTACGCCCACCCGCGCCGAGGTGGAACCCGGGCGCTGGCTGCAGTATTTTGTCCGGAGAACCCGCCCATGAACTCTGCGCCGGATTGGCTGGAAGATTTCCTCCAAGCCTTGGCCGCCGAGCGCGGGCTGGCCTCGGCCACGCTCGCGGCTTACCGCAGCGACGCTTTGCTGTACTTGGCCTTTCTGGAAAAACACGGCATGGGTTTTGATCCGAAACAACCGCCAGAAAGGGAATTAATCCAAAACTTTTTAGAGGATCTGCGGCTGGCAGGCAAAGCCTCGGCCACCATCGTGCGCGCCATTGTGACCCTGCGTTCCTTGCATCGCTTTCTAAAGCAGGAAGGGCAGGCTGCTTATGATCCCACAGAAGATTTTGAGTCTTACCGTTTGTGGAAAAAGCTGCCCGACGTGCTTACGGTGGAGGAAGTCGGACGGCTGCTGCGTGCGCCCGAGCTGGAAGCCAAGCACGGGCAACGCGACCGCGCCCTGCTGGAGATGCTCTATGCCACGGGTTTGCGGGTTTCTGAACTGGTGAGCCTCACCCCAGGCCAGATCCATTGGAAGGAAGCTTATGTGCTTATCCGGGGCAAGGGCGACCGCGAGCGGGTGGTGCCCGTGGGGCGCGCGGCTTTGGCCATTGCGGAAAGTTATCTGCGCTCGCGCGGCAAGGTGAACGAAAATCTGCCGTTGTTTGTCTCACGCGGGGTCCGCGGGTTTTCGCGCGTGGGCTTTTGGAAACTGATCCGGCGCTATGCCCAACAGGCGGGTATTGCCAAGGAGATCTCGCCGCACACGCTGCGGCATTCGTTCGCCACGCATCTGCTCGCCGGGGGCGCGGATTTGCGTATAGTCCAGGAAATGCTGGGGCACGCGGATATTTCCACCACGCAAATTTACACGCACGTAGATCGGGAAAGGCTCAAGGAAGTGCACCGAAAGTTTCATCCACGGCCATAAACACGATGATTGCAGTTAAAGACTGATCAGATCCGCTTGTTTCACATGGCCATGGGGCAACATGGCGGTACGATGAAAACATTTGGGATTTTGCCGGATGTGGGTAGCCTGCAACCTGCGAGACCAAGGTTTCACTGCGCGGATCAGGTCAGTCTTTAACTGCTTGATAGTTTATGTTGCGGAAAGGCTTCTTTTCTTTTTAAATTCCTCTCCCCTTTGTCCCCTCCCACCAAATCCTGGGGAGGGGAATTTAAAAAGGTGTTTCCATAACAAGAACTAGATAGTTTTTTTTCGGAAAGGCCTTTTTATTGTCTGTCATTTCGAGGCGTAGCCGAGAAATCTTAAAAAGTACTTTAAAATAATGAGTTAGCTTCAAGATTCCTCGCTTTGCTCGGAATGACACCGTAAAAAGAATTTTTTCGTCACAGGAACTAGATAGAAAATATTTTTAGGAAGTCACCATGCGAATTTTACAGTCGTTGCCATTACGCTTACGCAAGCTTTTAGCTCAAACCGTCAGCATGGCTGACGGTTTGAATATGACTGTTTATCTGGTGGGTGGGCCGGTGCGCGATTTGTTGCTGCACCGTTCTTGCCGGGATTTGGATTTGGCCGTGGAAGGCGACGCGGTGGTTTTGGCCCAACGGTTGGCTGCCGAGTCCGGGGCATGGGTGGTGGCGCATACGCGTTTCGGAACAAGCAAAGTGATTTGGCCCGACAAGGTTCAGGTTGATTTGGCCGGCACGCGCACGGAAACGTATGCTCAACCGGGGGCCTTGCCCCAGGTGACGTCGGCGGACATCCGCGCGGATTTGGGGCGCCGGGATTTTTCCATCAATGCTTTGGCCTTGGCCTTAAACGGCCGTGGCCGGGGTGAAGTCCTGGATTTTTTTCAAGGGCAAGAAGATTTGCTGAAAAAGCGCGTGCGGTTACTCCATGCCCGAAGTTTTCAGGACGATCCCACTAGGTTGTTTCGAGCCGTGCGTTTTGAACAGCGTCTGGGTTTTCGCTTGGAGGCGTCAACCCTGCGGGAATTCAAACAAGCGGTAGCCGGGGGTGGACTCGGAACCATAAGCCCATCGCGGATATTTCAGGAATTGCGGCTGGTGCTACGGGAAGCGGAGTATGTTGCCTGTTTAAAACGTCTCGCCGGTTTGGGCGTGCTTTCCCAAGTGCAGCCTGGACTTAAACCCGTCCCCGCCCGGTTGGCCCTTAACCTGAAAAAAACGGTGGTTGCTTCCCGGACATGGGGGATTGAGGGCCCGGACGAAGAACTGCTTAAATTTTTAGCGTTGACCGAGCCCTTGACGCCCACGGCC
>JAAXVQ010000001.1:17469-26388 GCA_013335425.1 Candidatus Firestoneibacteriota bacterium
GGGCATGTGCTGGTCGAGGATCGTCAGGCCGAAGGGCCGCTGGTCCTGGGCCGCCCGACGCAGTGTCTCCAGTGCCGCGGTTCCGGACTTGACGCCCACGGCCTGGAAAGCTTGTCTGTCGCGTTTTCCTTGGCCGCGCGCCTGGGTGGAAAAGCTGCAGTATCAAAAAAATCAGGCAGGCAACCTCATCAAGGCGCTATCCGGGCGCAGCCCAATGTCGCCTGTCCAAGTGGTCGGGTATATGGACCCCTGTCCGGTTGAGAACCTGATTTTTTTGTCGGCTCGCTATCCCGGAACTCTTTTGGCGCGCAGAGTGCGGGGCTACCTGCGGCAATGGTCGAAAGTTCAACCGGTTTTAACCGGGGAAGATTTGAAAGCCCTGGGTTATGCGCCCGGCCAAGGGTTCGGCAAAATGTTGCGGGCTTTGCGCCAGGGGCGTTTGGAAGGCAAGCTGCATACCCGCGCTCAGGAGAAACAATATTTGCGTGAGAAATTTCCTCGGACGAACCAGGATCAATAGGGCGCGACGGGGGCCAAGGCCCGCCAACGGGTGAGATGAAACGCTTGGGGTGATGAAAGGTCTTACCGATACTTTTTATGCGTTGGGTCTTTATGCTTGTTATTTAGGCGGCGCGTTATTATAATGAACCAAAATTTAATTAAACCCAAGGGGTGATTAACTTGAAAAAATTCCTGACGGTTTTATTTTTTGTTTTTGTAGGTCTGCCGCCCGCGTACGGGTCCGATTATTTTGTCTTTGACGTAACGGCCAACACGATTTTGGCGGGCAGTTCCTTCACGGTCGACATCAGCGCCAAAGACAGCCTCACCAATTTGAATGATCCCGCCTACACGGGACGAACGGCTTATCTGTCCGCTTCTTCGGGTCCGGGGACGTTTACGCCCGCGACCCCGATCATGTTTACCGGCGGGAGCGCCTCGGGGATCAGCATTGTGCTCTACGGCGCCGGATCGATTAATTTAACCGTGACCGACGGGGTCTACAACACCATCACCAGTGTGGCCGGTTGGCGGCGCGTGATGCCCCAGACCGCCCAGAGCGTCATGGTTTTACATCACAGTTCAGAGATTCAGGAGTATCTCACCCCGGGGAAATTGACGGGCCCGGGTTTTGAGGAAGTTCATGGTTATGTCGGGGTTACCCTCAGCTCCGGCATACCCGTGGCCGTCAGCATCTGTTCGGTGGATCAATATCATAACGTGGTGACCGGAACGGCCTGCCACTTTAACTTCCTGTGCAACGGCCCGCATGATTTTGACGCGGACACGGTGACGGGCTTCGCTTCCTGGATTTGGACTCCGACCGTGCTTTCCGATACGCCGGAACAGCAGGATTTCACCAATTGGTCCGTGACTTGGTACAGCAGCCCGGGTTATCCTCCGGTGATCAATGGACGCAACTATATTTTTGTTCCCTCGGTTTGCTATTTGTGGACCGAGGCGGCACCGTCGAGCGTGGTGGCCAACGTGCCTTTCTTTTTAACCGTGACGGCCACCACCAACAGTGACCGTAACTCCGCCATAGCTGCCTGGGTGAATTATGATTTTGCCCTCAATCCCAAGCAATACTACGTCATTAATTCCCCGGGGCGGGGGTCTTTGGTGCCCGGCTACCTTCGTTTGAACAATGGGGTGGGATACGCCACCTGCACGTATAAAGTTGCGGAGACCATTGAGATCGTGCCAACAATCAGCGATACTAGTGCGGTAGGCAAAACGTTTAAGACCGGAGGTTATGCGCCGATAAACATCCTGCCGGCGGCGCCGGCATCCATGTCCGTGGCCGTGACCCCGGCCAATATCCAGGCACAGAAAACTGCGACGCTGCTGGTGACGGTTCGGGACGTTTACCAAAACGTGGTTCCGGGTGTCGTGGTGAATTTTGAAAAGACCGCGGGGTCCGCGGACGCTTCCGTTTCTCCGTCCCAGGTCACGACCGATACCAACGGGGTGGCCACGGCTACCTTCCGCGGCGGCATCATCAATGAAATCGCTACGATTCGTATGACGGTGGGTACGGTTTCCCAGACGACGGATATCCGCATTTCCGTGGCGCCCCCCTCGGGCGGGGAAATGATCAATTACCCCAACCCCTTCAATCCCAACAACCAAAAAACTTCCATCAATTATTATCTGAAGGACGCCTCCAAAGTGGAAATCAGGATTTACGATGCTTTTGGGCGCGTGGTGTTAAGCCGCACCTTGAGTCCGGGAGAAGGTTCCGGAGATTTCTTCAATGCCACGGTCGCCGGCGGCGCCAGTTTCATGTGGGACGGGCGCAACGGGGAAGGGCATATGGTGGGCAACGGGATATATACGGTCAAGGTGACGGCCAGAAACAGCGTTGAAATGCAGAAATTTACTCGCCGCGTGGGGGTGTTGAAATGACGGGCCTGAACATGCGCAAGCGCGTTCTGATCGGATTGCTGGCTGTCTTGGGTCTGTGGTTGCCGGGGGCGCAAATGATTTTTGCCGCCGACGGCGATGCCGGCCAAGCGGGCGCGTTTTTAACTTACGGTGCCGGAGCCAGGGCCATGGGTATGGGGCGTGCTTTCGTGGGCTTGGCCGACGACGCCACGGCCGTGTATTGGAATCCGGGCGGTTTGGCCAACGTGGCCCAGAACCAGGTCATTTTACAGCACACCACCCTGATCGATTCCAATGCGTATGACTATGTCGGATATGACCAGATTTTTCCGACCATCGGAACCCTCGGGGTCGGTTTGGTGATGCTCAATCAACCGGAAGCGGAATTCCGCGACTCTTATGATGTGGTGGGGAGCAGTTTTAAAAATCAGGAAATCGGTTTTTTGATTGGGTTCGGGACGGATATAACCACTTCTTTGGCCGCCGGCGCCACGTTGAAAGTCGTCAGTCAAACGCTGATGGGTTCGTCGGGAGCGGGTTTTGGCTTGGATGTGGGTTTGATGTATCATCCCTATCCCATGCTTAACATCGGGTTGGCGTTCCAGAACTTGGTGGCACCGCAGATCAAGCTTAAAGACGACGCGGAACATTACCCCTTGAACTTGGTTTTCGGCGTAGGCTCGAAATTTTTCGGAGACACATTGAAAGTGGATCTCGATGTTTCCAAAAGTTCGGAGCAAAATTCGCTCAAGCCCCGTTTGGGCTTGGAAGATTCCCCCATCCCGGATCTTTTCCTGCGGGCAGGCATCGACGATACGGAAATCGGGCTGGGGGCCGGTTACCGGTATGCCGGGTTCCAATTGGATTATGCTTTGGGGCTTCAAGCCGTGGAAATGATGCACAAAATCGCCCTGTCGTATTACTTTGGCGGTTTTGAACTCAAGGCTATTGCCGATCCGCCCAGCTTTTCCCCGGTCGGGGTTAACAAGGTTACGGTGATCAAATTATCCTGCCAGACCAAGTTTGAAATCCGTTTCTGGGATGTCCAGATCCGGAATGAAACAAACGCGGTGGTTAAAAAATATTCAGGAGAAGGTTTTCCTCCGGACCATCTGATTTGGGATGGGCTTTTAGACAACACCAATCCCATGCCTGACGGAAAATATAAGGTTCAATTGACGGTGGTGGATGCCAACGGGCAAACCAAGCATTCGTCGGAGTTCTCGGTGGCGGTACAGAGTCTTTTGCCGTTGGGTGTTTCGCCCGTGGAGTTGACCGAGTAGTTAACTGTAAAAGGTTATTTTAAAGGCGAATAGTATTTTTGAAATTATTTGGGAACTTTATATGTTTGACACGATTCCAACATAATGTTAAAATTTGCAACGATAGATAATTATTAATCTGACAAGAAACCTACGAAGGCATAAAAAGGGGAGGCGAATATGGCTCAGCCGCAGCAACCGCAACCGCATCAGGGTCCGGCTTTTAAACGTAAACAGATTTATATCAATATGGACCTGCAATTTAAATATTCACTTATTTTGGTTTTTACTATGTTTATCGAAATGGTGATCGTGGGTGTGGCGTTGCTTTACGTTTTTTCCCAACCGAAACCCGATATTCCGGGAGCCAATATTTATTTCATATATAAAGCGGTTTTGGCCATCATTATTTTCCTGACCCTCTGCAATATCACCGTCGGCGTCTATATGTCTCATAAAGTGGCCGGGCCTTTGTTTCGTTTCGTCATGTGCGCCCGGGAAGTGGCCAACGGGAATTTGAAAATTCAGGTCAACCTGCGCAAGGGGGACGAATTGCGCGAACTCGAATCCGCCTTCAATGACATGACCGAAAAGCTGCGGGGCGTGGTGCGCGAGGAACGCAAACAACTCGAGGACATGGCGGCGGCCGCGGCTTTGATTGAAACTGAGATCAACAAAGCCAAGGTGGACAAGGACAAGGTGCTTGAGGAAGTGAAGTTCATCAAGGAAACGGCTCCGAAGATTTATAATCATTTCAACTCGTAGGTGATTGCTTCGGAGGTTTGGTTCCTGTTGTAAACCGTGCCGGGTGATTGCTGCCGGGCCCGGCAGGGGTTTTAATCGTTTTAAGAAGCAGGGGAAGGCAACTTAATCCGTGAGGTGAAGGTCATGATCAAACGGATCCTGTTCGTAGGCTGCGGGCTGTGCCTGGCGGCGAGTTCAGTATGGGCGACAGGAGCCGGGACTACCAGCGCCAACTTTCTAAAGGCCGGGCAGGGCGTCCGCCCCATTGCCATGGGAGAGACCTATATTGCCGAGGGTGACGGGCTGGACACGCTTTACTGGAATCCGGCCGGCTTGGAACAATTGGCTTCCCCCACCGCGGCTTTCACGCACAGTTTTTGGTTCCAGGACATTGGGACCGAGTATTTCGCCTTCGGCATGCCGTTGGGTCCCTTGGGAGCATTGGGCGGGGGCTTGACGTTCATGCATGCCGGCAGCATCGATCAAACCACGGAAGACAGCTTCGGAAATTACGCCGGCACCAACGGCACCGCCTCGGCCGGCAGTTTCGCGTTTATCGGCACCTATGCCCAAAAATTATCCCACCTGATGCTCATCCAAAGCGAATTTTTTCAGAACGTGCTGGTGGGGGCCAGTTTGCGGTTGCTTAACGAAACCGTGGCCGACAAGTCCGTGGTCGGGGGCGGCGTGGACGTCGGTGCGCTTTGGCGTCAAACCGAGGAGATCAAACCTACGGAGATCACCACCGCCAACGGAGCCCGGCTGCAGGAAGGCGCGGCTTTCGGACTGCGCGACCGCGGTTGGCGTTTGGGTTTGACCGCCCAAAACCTGGGTGCCACCACCGACAGCCTGATGCCCATGAACTTTCGGGCCGGCGCCGGGTATGTGGCGCAGGATTTGTTTTCCCCCAACGGCCGCGGCACTTTGGCTGCGGACGTGCTGATCCCCATCGACAATGCGGTTAAAATCAGCCTGGGCGCCGAGTATGCCCATATCAGCGAAGACACGGAGTTTGCCGTGCGCGGCGGTTATAAGATTGGGCCCGAGATTGCCGAACTGGATTCCACAGCCGGGGTTACCGCCGGGGTGGGCGTTGCCATTCAGGCAGCTCTGATCCGCTACCAGGTCGATTACGCGTTCGTACCCTATGGGGAACTGGGCATGACCCACCGCGCTTCGTTGACCCTGGCTTTTTTGCCCAGCCCCAATGTGGTCCGCGCTGTGGAAACCGCTCCCCGGGTGGTTGCGCCTTTGAAAACCGAACCTCCGGCGGCTGCGCCGGTGGAAACAGCTAAGACCGCTCCGGCGGCTGAAAAGCCGAGGAACGAAACGCCGGCGGCCGCGGCGGCACCCGTATCGACAGCAATTGCCGCTCCCGTCCCAACGCCGGTCGCTGTCGCCGTTAAGACCGATGCCAAGCCGGATGCGGATCAGCTTTTCCGTGATGCGTTGGAACGCCTGCAAAACCGCATCAAGGTGGGCTTGACGCCCGGCATTGAGTTTAAAAAAGGCGAAAGCGTTTTTTCGGACAAATCCAAAGCAGCCCTGGATCAAGTCGGCAAACTCTTGGAACGCTATCCGAAAACCCTCCTGGTGGTCGTCGGGTATGATGCCGACAAGGCGCTGGCTCAGGCGCGCGGCGCAGCCGCGGCCAAATACTTGACCATGAATTTCCGCATCAACGCCGACAACATCGTGATTAAGACCGGTGATCCGGCCAAAGTTGTGAAGAATTCATCCGTTACCTTTGAAGCTGCAACTGCCGGCCAATGACGGCTGGGCGAGAAAATTCTGCCAAGGGGATGAGCGCATGATCAGAAAATTCGGGCGTCTCATGGGGACGTTGGCCTTGCTGGGTTTGAGTCTGGCGGTGGAATCCGGGGCGGATCTGTTTACCGAGGACTTCACCGCCACCACCTTCAAGGATGCCGGGATGACCAGCGCGGACTGGGACACGGGTGCCGTGCCCCCGGCGGCGCACCTGCCGGCTACGTATACCTTTTCCCAGCCATCGGGTCCGGTTATTTGGGGCGGACAAATCAATGTCATCGCCCAGAACAGCGGCTCTTGGCTCATCGGCGGCAATAAAGGCAAAATCAATAAATATGACGGTTCCGGGTTTACGGATTTAAGCAACCAGCTCGACAATTTCCAGGGCACCAACATCAAAGCGGCGGCGTATTCCGACCTTTGGGGGTATTGGCTGGTCGGCGGCGAATCCGGGCGTCTGAACCAATATGACGGTTCCTCGTTTACGGATCAATCTTCCGGGCTCTCCTGGGGCACCAACAACGTTTATGCCGCCGCTCCCGGCGGGAACAGCGGCTCGACGCAGTTTTGGCTCATCGGCGGCGGCGCCTCGGGCATCGGCAAGCTTTCCAAATACAACGGCACCACCTTCGCGACGGTCAACTCGGACAATTGGCTGGGCGCTTACGGCAACACGCTGCCGATCTACGCCATGGCCTTCAACGGCACTTATTGGCTCATCGGCGGCAGCAACGGCAGCCTGGCCAAATATGACGGCGTTACGTTTACGAACCTGACCTCGTCCCTGAACTGGTCGGGAGCCATCTATGCCATTGCCTGGGACGGCGCCCAATGGCTCATCGGCGGTTCGGGCACCAAACAGGTGGTGGCCTACGACGGCAGCACGTTTACGAATTATTCCACGATGGTGACCATCAACCAGGTCAATGCCATCGCCCACAACGGCACGTATTGGATGTTCGTAGGGCAGGGAACGGGTTCCGCGGCCGTGGCGTATTCCTGGGACGGTTCCACCTTCACCGACCTTTCAGGTTATTTGGCGAACATGAGCGGTTCCAATGTGCCCCTCAATGCCATGGCCGGCAACGGCACCGAGTGGCTTCTGGGCGGCACGCAAGCCAAACTGAACCGACACACGGGCGGCGCCTCTTCCACCACGTTTTCGGACCGGTCCAACCTGGTGGCGGGTTTCGGTTTCGATGACGTGCTGGTTTCGGCCTACAGCGACACCACGGCGGCGGTTTGGCTTTTCGGCGGCACCAACAAACATCTCAATAGTTTTAACGGCACAACCTTCAATGACCTTTCCGGATTATTGGCGGGGTTCGGCAGCGCGGACAACATCAGCGCGCTGGGGTATAACTCTGCGGACACTTATTGGCTCATCGGCGGCGCCAACGGCCATTTGAACCGATACAACGGCAGCGCCTGCACGGATTTGACCGCGGCTTTGGGTTGGGGAAGCGGCGTGAGCATCAACGCCGTGCTTTGGAACGGCACCGAGTGGTATATCGGCGGAAGCGGCGCGCATTTGGCGAGCTACGACGGATCCACCTTCACGGATTTGTCGGGAAACCTGACCGGGTTCGACACGGGTACGCCGCAGCCCGTGCTTTCCTTGAGCTATGCCGGCGGGCATTGGCTCATCGGCGGGGGGAACGGCTGCATGTATTGGTATGACGGGGGCACTTGGCTGGATTTGCGTTCGGATCTCTACAACAATGTTTGGGGCGGCTACTATGCCGTGAATGCCATCACCACCGACGGCGGCACTTTTTATTTTGCCGGCGACGCGGGACATGTGGGGAGCTTTAACCCCTCGGTTGTCAACCTGAGCAATTACACCGGATTCGTGAGCGGCGTTTTCGGCACCAACAACCTCACGAGCATTTGCTGGAACGGTTCGAGATTTTCGGTTTTGATCGGCGGCCAAAACGCCAAAATGGTGCAGATGTACCTACCCAGCGGCGATATTGACGATTTTTCTTCCGGTTTGCTGAATTTCGGAACGGCTTCGCTGACCTCCATCGGATTCGGCTTGGATTCTTTTTTCATCACCGGCACCGTGGCGCATATCAACCTCTACGGCCCGACGTACTTCAGCCCGGCTTGGGCTCAGTCGGCCACTGTGGCCGTTTCCACCCAAGCGTTCAATTCTGTGACCATGACCGTAACGGAAACCCTGCCCGCAAAGACCGTTATAAAATATTGGATCACGGCCAATGGGCAATTGCCTGAAAGCTTGGGGAACCCGCACAGTTTTTGGATACCGGTCACGCCCAACGTGCCCGTGATTTTTACTGGAAATGATTTGGGCACGAATCTGAAGTGGAAAGCGGAACTGTCCTCTGAAAGCGCCTATATTTCACCGCGGTTGCGCGGGATCAACCTTCAGTATTATATACCCCCGACGGCGACACCCACCCAAACCGCAACCCCGACGCCCACCCTGACCGTGACCCCGACCATGACGCCCTCGTACACGGCCACGCCTTCAGCCACGCCTACGACCTGCAAAACCGCGCGCTGCGGATACAGAGTCTCCCCCGAGTGCTGGCGCTAACGTCGCGCCGGCCAGCAGCGCCCGGAGGTCCTCTGACCGCACCGGCTTGTGAGGCGCCTCTCCTAACATTGGCTAGAGCCACGCTCCGAGACCTATCAACAACGCTGATGCCCCGAAGATGAAGGGGCACAACCTGAAGGGCAGGAACGCGATCTTGAAGCCGGTGCACGGTTCGGGAAGCTGTCTACCATC
>JAAXVQ010000500.1 GCA_013335425.1 Candidatus Firestoneibacteriota bacterium
GGATTTTAAGGTTATTTAGGACTAAGGCTTTATCAGGCGTTTTTCAGAAATCATCTGCGCAATCTGCGTCATCTGCGGATAAAGCTCTGGTTTTGAAGGGTAGTAGGGCGTCCGGCGCCTCGGCCAAGCGCTTCGGATTTAGACCAGGGCGCAAAGATATTCATTTGAGCTTGGGGCAAGCTTTGTTAAAATAGCACGAACTTTATCCGGGGAGGCGGCGTGAGCGGCATGAAATCCAATTGGCTCGGGAAAATAAAGCTGAAAGCGTTGTTGGTTTACCGCGATCTTTTCAATGCCCTGCGGGCCCGTCGGCCTCAAGCAGGAGGGTATCCGGGCAATTTGCCGGAGTTGCGGGAGATCATCGCGCACGGCGCGCGGCGCACGGATTTTTCCGACCATCTGGTCCCGATTTTCACCGAGGGCATGTCCTGCCGTCCGCGTTTGATCGTGGAACTGGGTACGCGCGGCGGGGAAAGCACCTTCGTGTTTGAGCGCGTGGCGCGCTTGTGCGGAGCCGTGCTCTTGAGCGTGGATATCGAGGACTGCCTGCAGGCGAGTGCCTATCCGGCTTGGAATTTCGTCAAAAGCGACGATGTGGCGTTTGCCGGGCAATTTAAAGCTTGGTGCCGGAAAAAACGCATCCAGCCTGAGATTGACCTGCTTTTTATCGATACATCGCATTTGTATGAGCATACCTGCGCGGAAATCAAAGCCTGGCTTCCGCACGTGGCCCCCGCGGGCAAGGTGATTTTTCACGACACCAACATGCAATATTTCTATCGCCGCGCGGACGGCAGCCTGGATATCGGCTGGGACAACCAACGGGGCGTCATCCGCGCCCTGGAAGAGCACTTCGGCTGCCGTTGGGACGAAACCCGGCCTTTCGTGGACGCACGCGGAGGTTGGTTGATCCGGCATTGGCCCAACTGCAGCGGTCTGACGATCCTGGACCGTCTGCCCGCCGCCTAATCCGTTTTGGCACGCATTTTCAGGAAGGCGCATTCATTCATGAACAAACCTAAGGTCGGCCTCAACGCCACCGCGCGGGTGGCGAAAAATTCCCTGGTGCAGGTCGTGGGCGGGGTCTTGAGCAAAATTTTGGGCGTGCTGCTGGTGATTTACGCGGCGCGCCAACTGGGCACCGAGGGGTTCGGGCTCTATTCGTTTGTGCTCTCGATGCTGGGCATTTTTTACATTTTCACCGATTTTGGGCTCGGCACTTTGGCCACCCGGGATTTGGCGCGCCATCCCGGGCAAGAAGGCAAGTACTTCGGCAATATTTTCCTGCTGCGCCTGGGTTTCTCGCTGCTGGCGGCCGTGGGCATGGTGGCGGCGGTGGCGGCCCTGGGGCATCCGGCCGAATGGGTCAAGTTGACGGCCGTGGCCGCGATCTCGCTGTTTTTTACCAGCAACATCGACACCTGTTCGGCCATTTTCAACGCCCACGAACACATGGAAATCCCTTCCATGATCTCCGTGATCGCCACCATGCTGCGCGTGGGCATTTCCTTGGGCGCCTTGGCCGCGGGCGCGGACGTACTGATCCTGATCTGGATTTTCAGCCTGGCTTCCGCGCTCCAGTTCGCGCTTTCGTTCGTCCTGCTGAATTCCCACATTCACCCGCAATTCAAAGTGGATTGGTCTTTCTGGAAGTCGCTGCTGGTTCAAGCCTACCCGCTGGCCCTGGCGAATTTGTTTTCGGTCGTTTATTTCCGCATCGATACGATCATGCTCGCCTCCATGGCCGGTG
>JAAXVQ010000165.1 GCA_013335425.1 Candidatus Firestoneibacteriota bacterium
AAGGCGCCGGAGGAAAAGGACCTCAAGCTCATCCGGCGCATTAAAACCCTGCTATATGACCAGAAATTCACCATTGCCGGGGCCAAACGGCAACTATCCCAGGAAGTCCGTCCTGAGAAAAATCAAATGAATCTAAATTTAGGCTTGCGCGAGAATCAGTTATTGAATACAATCCTCAAAGTCAAAACAGAGCTGCAGGGGCTCCTGCAGGTTTTGAACCGTCCGTGACAGTTACCCTAAACAAGGGCGGTGAATGGCCTTGGGCAGGTAGGCTCAAGGCCGTTCGATTTTCGGCTTTCGTTTCTCGGACTTAAACACCCGAAACACGCGAGGCGAAAAATGAGAAAGATGTCGGGGCGTAGCGCAGTGGCTAGCGCACTCGCTTGGGGTGCGAGGGGTCGGAGGTTCAATTCCTCTCGCCCCGACCAATTTTTCCCGCCTGTGGGCGGGAAAAATGCAGCGGGCAAAAAGAACAAGTTTTGAAACAAGGGAGAGCCTGCGGTCAACTTTCGACTCTCGATTTTCGGATTTTTAGTTCCGAGAGTGGCAAGCGGACCGCATAGCATCGGGGCGTAGCGCAGGGGCTAGCGCGCCTGCTTCGGGAGCAGGAAGTCGGAGGTTCAATTCCTCTCGCCCCGACCATTTTTTCCCTCGGCTTTTTCGAGGGAAAAAATATTGAATAAAGAAGTTGGAACCGAGGACTTCCGGGGGATTGGGGGGAAACCCCCAATTGACGGGGGAACCAGTCCGGCGCAGCCGGACGTAAGAGGGGAGCGCCCCTCTTAAGCGCGGAGCGCTGAAGTCGCGTGGTTCAATTCCTCTCGCCCCGACCATTTTTTCCCGCCCGAGGGCGGCCGATTTTCGACTCTCGATTCTCAGCAATTGGTTTTAAATTCAGAGAGTAGAAAGTTGAGAGTAGACTTTATACCCGTAGAGCGCGGTGCCGGGGTTGGCGCGCTGGTTTTAAGAAATCCGATCATCCGAAAGTCAGCTTGCAGGCGGACACCCTTGGGGAACTACGTTGAACCCAGCCATTGCCGTTCCATTCAGTTTTATTTCCCTTTCCTTTTTTTTCGATACTTGTCTGTGCCCTAAACGTCCCCAGGGTTTTTCGACCTTTCGCGCCGCCATCCGTACTCCGGGTGGTAATTAACATGTCCGGGCTGCGTCGCGTCGGCTGGGGTTTTCTGGTCTTGAGCCTTGGGCTCCTGGGTGCTTCCGCGCCTTTGGCCTGGGCAAAAATGGATGAAGCCACCGCGCTTTTGGAAAGAGCCTGTTCGTTGCAGGGATCCACGGGGTGGATCAACGTGCCGTCGGCCGGAGTGCCGGGTTATTATAACTTGAGCGCGGCCATTCACCGGGGCGAAGCGAAAATCAACCTGGGGTTGCTGGACATTTTCGAAGGCGGCATCTACTTTCCCGCCGACAAACTCGGACAGCGGTTTGACCAATACCATAATCTTTCCAGTTGGGAACGGGTGGAAAACCAGGTGCCGGCCTTTATCAAGGGTTCTTTTTATGGGCAGGGCAAGATAAAATTTTTGGACCAGGATTGGGCGGGGATCAGCGCGGCCGTCGGGCAGGAACGGCTGGATTATTACGGCGTGGTGCAGCGCTATTTCGGAGGCACTTCGCGCTTCACGCTTTTGGCCGGCTGGGGGCGCGGGCGTTTTGTCAAAGGCTTCGGTGGCTTAAGCAAGGCCATTATGCCCGGAGCGGAAGTCATCCTGGAGTACGACGGTACGGGCATGAACGCCGGCGTGCGCATGTTGCTGGCCCAAAACGTGGTTTTCAACCTGGGCATTCAAAACCTCAACACCATCGGTGAAGTCCAGAATTTGGGCGAAGTCATCGGCGTGCATTTGCTTTTTGGAATTACCTACGTGGAGCGCCTTTAATGGTCCGGCGCCTTCAAGTGCGGGTGCGCGGGCAGGTCCAGGGTGTGGGTTATCGGTACTTTGTCCAGCGGGTGGCGCGCACCTTGAATCTGACGGGGTATGTGCGCAATGAACCCGACGGCAGCGTGCTGGTGGAAGCCCAAGGTACGGAGACGGCGCTGCAGGACCTTTTGCGGGAACTGCAGCTCGGCACCAGTGCGGCTCGGGTGGAGCGGATCAAATCCGATTGGCTGGACGTGGTCAAGCCCGATAAGGAATTCATTATCCGCTTTTAAAGGTGGCGGCCGGCAGGTTTCCGGAGTCCCGCCCGCGGGGGGGCATTTTTTTCCGCGGCTGCCGGCCTATTCCATGTTAAGATAAGCAGCATTTCCGGATACCATCAGGGTTTAGGACGGGTGTGTATGTCGCCAAAGAAAAAAGTCAAAGTCAGCGTCAAACGCAAAACCGGCGTTCCCAGTAAAGCTCCGGCCCGGCCGGCCAAGCGCCCGAAAACCAAACGCGTACTTTCGAAACGAACCGGCGTTGTTTCCCGACAGGTCCGAGCGCGAGCCGAGGCGGAAGCGCCCGCCCTTGGAGAAACCGCGTGGGAAGAACCCCGGACCCCAGCGGCTCCGGAGCCGGAAGCGGAAAATCGGGAACCGGTAGACAAAGACGTCGAAGAGCCGGAC
Source organism: Candidatus Firestoneibacteriota bacterium (assembly GCA_013335425.1). GTDB lineage: Bacteria > Oederibacteriota > JAAXVQ01 > JAAXVQ01 > JAAXVQ01 > JAAXVQ01. Next base: position 2,567 of record JAAXVQ010000165.1, read on the forward strand.
GAAGAGGACCTGGAGGAAGAAAGCCAGGAAGAACTCAAGGGTGACGGCGAGGACGGCGAGAAAGCGTCCGTGCCCAAGAAAACCCGGACCCAGGACCATCGGGAACATGAAGAGCCGGACTCCGTGCGGCAATATTTGCGGGAAGTCAGCAGCGTGCCGCTGTTGACGGCGGCGGAAGAAAAGTCCCTGGCCATGAAGGTGCAGAAAAACAATGCCGCGGCCCGGCAGACGCTGATCGTCAGCAATCTGCGCCTGGTGATTTCCATTGCCAAGCGCTACCTCCATCGCGGTTTGTCCATGCTCGATTTGATCGAAGAAGGCAACATCGGCTTGATGAAGGCTGTGGAAAAATTTATTCCCCAAAAGGGTTTCCGGTTTTCAACCTACGCGGCCTGGTGGATTCGGCAGCACATCAAGCGGGCGCTGGCCAACCAGAGCAACCTGATCCGCGTGCCCGTGCATATGGCGGAAAAAGTTTCGCGCGTGTCGCGGGCCACATATGAACTGACCCAAAAGTTGGGACGTGAGCCGGAAGTTGAAGAGATTGCCAAACATCTGCGGGTTTCCCACGGGCACGTGCGCGAGGTCTTGCGCGTCGATCAGAAGCCCACGTATTTGGAAACCATGGTGGGCAACTACGACGGCGAGAGTAAAAAAGTTTTGGATTACCTGGAAGACAAGACCAATCAATCCCCGGCGGCTTCGACCCTCAGCGACATGGAAGACAACCGCCTGCAGGTGATGTTGGAAGTGCTAACCGACAAGGAACGGGAGATCATCTGCATGCGTTTTGGGCTGGGGCAGCAGAACGCCTGCACTTTGGAAGACACGGGCAAGCATTTCGGTTTGACCCGCGAGCGCATCCGGCAGATTGAGATGACGGCGCTGAAAAAGTTGCGCGCGCATCTGCGCCGGTCCGGTTCGAGCATGGAAGATATTTTCAAAGGGTAGGCAACCGCGCACGGGAGGCGACGCATGCAGGATATTCAGCAATTTATCCGGGACATACCCGATTTTCCCAAACCGGGGATTGTTTTTAAGGACATCACACCGTTGCTCATCAACGGCAAGGCGTTTCATCGCGCCATTGACCTGATGGCCGAACACTATCAGGGAAAGAAAATCGATCAGGTGGTGTGCGTGGAAGCGCGGGGCTTTATTTTAGGCGCGCCCTTGGCTTATAAACTGGGCGCGGGGATCGTACCCGTGCGCAAACCCGGCAAGCTGCCGCACGAGACGATTCAGACCACTTACGAACTGGAGTACGGCACGGACACGCTCGAGATCCACAAAGACTCCATTCCGGCCGGCGGGCGCGTGCTGGTGGCCGACGACGTGCTGGCCACCGGCGGTACGGCCGAAGGGGTGTTGAAGTTGGTGGAACAACTTCGCGGCGAGATCGTCGGCGTCGCGTTTCTCATTGAACTGGGTTTTTTAAAAGGCCGGGACAAGCTCAAAGGCCAGGACGTGTTTTCCCTGATTAAATACTGATGGGTTGAAAATTCTGTAGGAAACGATTTAAAACCGTTCCCTGCATATTGAATTTACGCGATTTGCCTCCGTAGCTCAGTTGGATAGAGCAGCGGTTTCCTAAACCGTTGGTCGTGCGTTCAAGTCGCGCCGGGGGCACCAGCCCCGCGCCCCCTGGGCGCGGGGCAGAGCATTTGAGCGTAGAAAGTAGAAAGTAGCAGAGGCCTGTCGGACAAAGTCCTGCTGAGAACGCAGCCGCTGCGCAAATGCGGTCAACTTTCTATTTTCTAGGTTTAGCCTTTCGCGTTTCGATTTTCTGTTTTTTGCCGTTGTTTTGATTTTATCAAAGAGGTTTTCCCATGATCGACCTGCACATGCACACCCTGATGTCCGACGGGGAGCTGATCCCGGCGGAGTTGGTTCAGCGCGCCAAGGCCGCGGGGTACCGCGCTCTGGCCATCACGGACCATGCGGACCAATCCAACTTAGAAGAGATGGTTCCCAGTCTGGTGCGAGCCGCCCATGCCCTGACTCTGGGGGCGGGGATTTTGGTTTTGCCGGGCGTGGAAATCACCCATGTCCCCCCGGCTCAAATACCGGATATGATTGCGCGGGCGCGGGAGTTGGGTGCCGCGGTGGTGGTGGTCCACGGGGAAACGCCGGTGGAGCCCGTGCCGGCCGGCACGAACCGCGCGGCCATCAACGGGCGTGCCGATATTTTGGCGCACCCGGGGCTCATTACGCTCGAAGACGCTAAGCTGGCAAAAGCCAACGGGGTTTGCCTGGAAATCACCTCGCGGGGCGGGCATAGTCTCACCAACGGGCATGTGGCCAAAACCGCCCTGCAGGCGAAATGCTCCCTGCTGTGCAACAGCGACACGCATGCTCCGGGGAACCTTCACTCGCCGGAACTGAGAAAAAAAGTCGTGTTGGGCGCGGGGCTGCATTTGGCGCAGTTGTCCGTCATGTTGAAAAACGCGGAGGCCATCTGCCGCCGCCATTCCCGGAAAGTTTAAAATCCACAAGGAGCACTCATGGTTCAAAAACACATTAAGCATAAGCAGATTTTGAAGACCTTAAAACGCGACGAACTCCGCGAAGGCGTGGACCGCGCCGTGGCCTTTGCCAAACACAACACGGAAAACCTTCTGATCTCCGTCATTATTTTGGTGGTTCTGATTATTCTGGTGCCTATGTATTTCAAGCATCAGGCGGAGAACGAGATGCGGGCTTCCAACATGCTCGACCGGGCAATTTCGATTTCCGCGCAACCGGTGCAAGGGGAAAACGGGCTGGGGCAGGGGTTCAAGACCTTGGATGAAAAATATCATAAAACACTCGAGGCGTATCAGGAAGTTTCCACGACCTACCGCAACACCAAAGTGGCGGTTTTGGCCCGACTGGGAGAGGCGGATTGCTGGTTTTACCTGAAGGATTACGCCAAGGCCGCAGCCATTTGCCGGGAGGAATT
>JAAXVQ010000166.1 GCA_013335425.1 Candidatus Firestoneibacteriota bacterium
CCGAAATTTTGCCGGTTCCCGAACGCCTCGGCGTCATCGGCGCCACGGGTCACGGCTCTCTGGTGCACACGGCCGCGTTCGTGGAAAACATGATCCGAAACCGGGAAGCCGAACCTCAGCCCGCCAATTTCATCTACTCCGTGCACAATGCCGCCAGCACTCAAGTGGCCCTTTCCCTGCAAGCCCGCGGGTATAACCTCACCATCACACACGATCATAATTGCTTTGAACAGGCCCTGCAGGCCGCGGCCCGGCGGTTGTCGGCGGGGTGCGAAGACCGTTTGCTGGTGTTGGGCGCCGATGAATATCAACCGGTCATGTACGCGGCGCAAAAGCGTTTCGGTTTCTGGCGCCGCCGCCGGGGAAAAGCGCTTTTTCCCGGTGAAGGCGCCGCTGCCATGTGGTTGGGCCCGGCGACTCCGGATCGGCCGCTGGTGGCCGATGTGCAATGGGACGTCGCGGCCGTTTTGGGTTCTCCGGCCGAGGAAGCCGCGCGTTTGACCCGGGCTTTGGAAGCTGTTCAACTGACTTGGACGCAGGTGTCGCAAGTTTTGGTGGGATTGAGTCCGGCGGATGAGTTTACCCCTGCGGTTTTTTCCGAATGGCGGACGGCCACCGGTCGGAGTCTGACGCCTTATTTGGAACACACCGGGTTTTTCCCCACGGCCTCGGCCACAGCCCTCGTGTTGGGAGCGGTCCAAGCCGAAGCTGACTCCGGAAAGAAAAAAAATAATCAGGACAGAAATGCGGTTTTACTTTATAATCGCAGCCAAGTCGAAACTCGTTCCTGGGTGATCCTTAAAATATGAGCTGGTTTTTCTACACCACACTTTGGGCCCTCAGCCTCGCCGGGACCACTTGGGTTTTGGCGGACAACCTCCCGACCCGCCTGGTTTTCCTTCTGGCTTTGCTCTGTCTTTATCTGATTACGCTGGCCCTCGGCTCGGCTTATCCCCGGATGAATTTTTATTTTGCGTCCGTCTGTCGGGGTCCGGCGGATCAAGGCTGGGTTTCCCTGACGTTTGATGACGGCCCGGATCCCAAAGTCACTCCCGAACTTTTACAGATCTTGAAAGACGAAGGCGTGAAAGCCGCGTTTTTCATGGTGGGGCGGGCGGCTGAGGCGCATCCGGCCCTGGTCAAGCGCGTGGAAGCCGACGGGCATTTGATCGGCAACCATATGTTTGACCATCAGGCCGGCTGGCCTTTTCGCCCGGCTTTTGCCATCCGGCAGGAATTGGCCCGCGCCAACGAGTTGCTGGCCAAACTCATCGGCAACCGACCGCGTTTCGTACGCATGCCTTTTTCCATCAGCCGCCCCGGATTGGTGCGCACTTTCCGCAAATTGAACCTCACCCCCGTGGGCTGGGACGTGCGCGGCCTGGAAGGCGTTTACCGGGAACCCGCCCGCATAGCGGAGCATGTGGCCAACGAAGCCCGCAACGGTTCCGTGATTTTGCTGCATGAGTGTTATTACCGGACCCTGGATTTCGGGCCCGAACGCGTGGTGGAAACCGTCCGCCTGGTCATTGCCCGGCTGCGCGAGCGCGGGTTTGTGTTCAAACGTCTGGACGAGATGCTGGAGTTGGAGGGCTATATCCATGAAGCTTAAACCGGGTTTGTTGCTGAGCCTGCTGTTGATGTGGGGGCCGGGCGTGGTTTGGGGGGACGGGGACGCGGATGCACAACGGCTGGCCGCCGTTCAAAAGCAAACTGCCGCCTTGCGCTCCCTGGCTGCTGATTTCACCAGCGTCAAGACCGTGGCGTTTTTAAGCGAACCCATCCGGACCCACGGACACCTGCTTTTTGAAAAACCCAACCGGGTAGCCTGGGAAGTCACGTCTCCGTTTAAAGCGGCGGTGGTTTACGACGGGCGCGCAGCTCTGAGGTACTTGGCCGATCCCCGGGGGCATTGGACTCGGCAAACCGAAGGCCCGGATCCGGTGCTGGCCGAGACCATGCGGCAGCTGCAGATGTGGCTCTCGGGGCAAGCGTTTGCTTCCGGAGAAGCTTATGCCATCACCACCGAGCCGGGGCCGCCGCTGAAAGTACGCTTGGTCCCCAAGCATTCGGGCCTGCGCAAGTTCATCTCCAGTTTGGAAATGACGTTCGGGGAAAAACTCGACGTGGTCCGCACGCTGATTTTGACGGAAGGCTCGGGGGACACCACCCGGATCACGTTTGAACGGATTGTAATCAACGAGCCTTTACCCGCCAACGAATGGTTTTCCGAGCATGCATCCCAACCGTAAACCCGAGAGCAATAGGTCCGGCCGGTTTTTCCAATTGGCTTTGGTTTTAAGCCTTGCGCTGGCCGGTTGCGTCTCGGTGCCCGCGCGCTTACCGGAGCCGTCGGCGCCGCAGACTTGGTCGGGGCCTGATGAATTTTCCGCCGACTATCTCTGGGAGGTCAACCGCGCCGCCGTGGCCTATGATCGCCCCGTGAAATTGGTCCGCCTGGTGGTGCGGCGCGCGCGGGCGGTCCGCGCCGTGGGCATCGATGTGTTCGGGGCCACGATCTTCGACGAAATGATCCAAAACGATCCGTCGGGAAAATTGCAAACCCGTTTCCGTCAAGGCGCGGAAAACGTCGACGGTTTGCTCTTGGAACAAACCCTGCGGCGAATTTTTTTCAATGCGCCCTCCGCGGCCGGTGTACGCTGGCTGAAGCATGAAGCCGGAGCCGGAGGCCAACCGGCGGCTTTGCTCGGTATGCAGATCGGGAATGATAAGGTGGAACTGCAACTGATCGGCGCCACGGTGGGCCCGCAAACGGACGCGGATTTCGTCTACCCCGCGGCCCCATGAACATCGTCAGCGATGTTCGTCAAGCCCGGCGCGGGCCGGTCACCAGTCCCGAGGCCGGCACCCATGCAGGTATCTTCGAGTTTCCCGCCGAACATCCGATTTTCAGCGGTCATTTTCCCGAGTATCCCTTAGTGCCCGGCGTTTACCTGCTGCAAAGTCTGTGGTTGGTTTTGTGCCTGGGCACCCAAAGCACTCCGGTGCTCAAAAGCGTGCGCACCACGCGTTTTCAGGCGCAGGTCAGGCCGCCTTGCACCTACCAGGCTGTGGTAAAAATTCAAACCGACCGCCAAATCACGCTGGTGCGCGGGGAAGTGATTTGCGCGGGGCAAAAAGCCGCCGAAGCCTTGTTTGAATTGGCGGCACCAACGCTCTGATTCGCTCCGCTGAGAAAGAGGCGCGCGCGGTGAGGAAACTCTGCTGGGGTCTTTTGCTTTGCTTGGGGACGGCACTCCCTGCCCTGGGCGAGGTCCATTGGTTTGAGGACGTGCTGCCGGGTGTCGCCGAGCCCTGGGCGGATCCGACGGCCGCGCGTTTTGTTGCCGATTTTTTGGGAACGGCAGGCGCGGCACGCATGTTCCAACTCACCTTGGGGAGCAATGTCGGCATTTTGCAACCCACCGACCGTACCTGGTCTCTGGAAGGCCGGGCTGCGATGTTCGCCCGTTTTGATTTTTTAAGTCCCTCTTTTGAGTTTCAAACCGCGGATTTCATCGGCGGCCTAACGTGGCGTTGTCAATGGGCCGGGGGTGAAACCGAAGTCTATGGATTTCACCATTCTGCGCATACGGGCGACGATGTGACCGCTGTCGGCGTCCCGGTGGAAAATATCAGCCGGGAAGTCCTGCGCATGCTTACCTGGTACCGCGGGGAAGCCTTCTCGGCTTATGCGGGCCCGCGGATTCTCGTGATTTCGGATCCGCTGTGGATGCAGGGCAAAGTCGGTGCCCAGGCCGGTCTGCAATGGCAGGCGGGACGGGTAAGTTTGGCGCTGGATCTTTTACTGCACGGCGAGTATCGCGGCGACACGGATGTGACCTTCACCGCCGGATTCAATCTTTCACCCCCCGCGACCCGTTGGCAGCAGGTATTTCAGATTTTTGCCGCCTGCGGCCATCCGCGTCCCGGGCAGTTGGAGGGCGGGTATGCCAATTCGGCGGGATGCGGCATGGTGGTGCGGGACCAGGGTCCAACGATCCCGGCAACGCAACCTTGACGCGGGTCCCCGGCGGCGACCCCGACAAAAGGTATAAGTTTTTCTTGCCTCTTTGCTTGTCTACGTTATAATTCCCACGGTTTGATTGAAGTCGGGTATCGGGTGAATCATGAAAATTGCGGTAGCTTTGTCCGGCGGCGTGGATTCCACGGCCGTGGCCCTGCGTCTGTTGCGCGCAGGACATGAAGTGTTCGGCATCACCATGCAAGTCTGCCCGGATTTGTCCGGGTTGAAACGCCCGCCTACGGCCCGCCCGGCCAAACCGGGCTTGGCGGCCCATGGGTGCGCGTTTTGTGAAGCGCCCTGCGCCTGCGTGGACGCCACGTCCGTGGCCCGGGAACTGGGCATCCGCCTGGAGCTGGTGGATTTCCGCGCGGAATTTGAAGCCCGGGTCATCACGCCGTTTATGGAAAATTTCTTTTCGGGGCGCACGCCCAACCCCTGCGCGCTCTGCAACCGCGAATTAAAATTCGGCCTGATGCGCCAACGCGCCCTGGACCTCGGGGCCGAAGCCTATGCCACCGGGCATTATGTGCGTCTGGAGCCGGGAACGCCCCCGGTATTGCACCGGGCGTTGGACCCGGCCCGCGATCAATCATATTTCCTTTCCCTGGTCCCGGCCGAGCGCTGGGCGCACGTATTGTTTCCCCTCGGAGAGAGCTATAAAACCGAGAACCAAGCCGAAGTGAACGCGGCCCAGGTGCATGTTGAGCCCCCCGTGACCAGCAATGAGATCTGTTTTTTACGCGACATAGAGTACGTGGATTTTTTGCGCTTGCGCGCTCCGGAAAAATTCCAGCCCGGGGATATCGTGAACACCGCCGGTCAAGTGCTGGGACGCCATACGGGCTTGCCGGCATACACCGTAGGGCAACGCCGCGGTTTGGGCATTGCCGCCCCCGAGGCGCTTTACGTGGTGCGTTTGGAAGCCGAGACTAATCGGGTGGTGGTCGGCAGGGACGACGAGCTTTGGACTCGGGAGGTTGAGGTTCACAGCCTCAATTGGTTGACCGCGCCGCCGGGACCCGAGGAGCCGGTTTGGGTGCAGATCCGCTATCGGCAAAAACCGGTACCGGCGCGTATTACGGTTTCCGCCGGCGGGCAGGCCGTAATCCGGTTTGAAAACCCGGTGCGGGCCGTGACGCCGGGGCAAGTGGCCGCCCTCTATGCCGGCGAACGCCTGCTGGGCGGTGGGTTGATGGCTTAAGCCCAAAGTCCGCCGTGCGGTGTCTCTTGAAAGGGCGTAGGTGGTCTTGGTAGCTAGTTTGTGTTGTGGAAAAGCCTTTTTTAATTTTAAATTTCTCTTCCCCCCATCGTCCCCTCCCACCAAGTCCTGGGGAGGGGAATTTAATAAGGCGATTCCGCAATAAGGACTAGATAAATATTTTTTTAGGTTTGAAGGTATTAGGAGCATTCATGGCGGAATCAACGGAAAAACAAATTTTACTGGTCGGCGCGGGGCATGCCCATTTGTATGTG
>JAAXVQ010000167.1 GCA_013335425.1 Candidatus Firestoneibacteriota bacterium
GTCGCGCATTTCGTTTTCCAACTCGGTCAGCCGCGTTTCATCACCGGTCAAGGTGACCTGCAATTCTCCCAACTCTTTGGTCTTGGCCTCGCGGGTGCGGGAAATTCGCAGAAGTTGTTCCTGCAACAGTTCGCCCCGGGCCTGAAGCTCTTTCATTTCCGCATCCAGGCGGGATAAACCCACCTGCAAGTCTTCCTTGCGCAAATCCGAGGAGGCGATGAATTCCTCGGCCTTGACCATGTTCTCGGCCACTTGGTGGGCGGCGGTCTGCGCTTGGGAAAGGGCCGCTTCCAAGGTGCCCAACTCCCGGTCGAAGCCGGTCAAGTCGGCTTCCAGCGTTTCCTGCCCGCCTTCCAGTTCGCGGATAACGTTCTGACGATCTCCCCAAGCGTGTTCCAGTTTGCGCAATTCACGCCGGCGTTGGGCTAAGTCCTTTCGCCCCCGGGAAACTTCCAACGTGGTCAATTCCTGCTTGAGTTCCTGGTAGCGTTTGGCTTTGCTGGCCTGACGTTCCAAGGTCCCGATCTGACGCTTGATTTCCACCACAATATCGTTCACGCGGAGGAAATTCTGTTCCGTGGATTCGAGTTTGCGCAGAGCTTCATCCTTACGGTCCCGGTACTTGGAAATGCCCGCCGCTTCTTCAAACACGAAGCGCCGGTCTCCCGGCTTGGAGGAAACGATCAAATCGATTTTACCCTGTTCCAAAAAGGAGTAGGCGTTCGTGCCCAGACCCGTGTTGCTCAGCAGGTCATGGATGTCCCGCAACCGGCAGGGAACCTTGTTGAGCAGATACTCGCTCTCACCCGAGCGATACGTGCGGCGCGTCAGCGTGACTTCATCGTGATCTGTGGGCAAAAAGTGATCGGCATTGTCGATGGCCAGGGTTACTTCGGCCATGCCGACGGCTTTGCGTTGGTCGGTACCGTTGAAGATAACGTCTTCCATGCGCGCACCGCGCAAGGCACGCGCGCTGGTTTCGCCCAAAACCCAGCGAATGGAATCCACCACGTTGGATTTTCCGCAGCCATTGGGACCAACCACAGCCGTGATCCCCGGTTCAAAATCCAAGGTAGTTTGATCGACAAAAGATTTAAAACCGCTCATTTCCAGGCGCTTAAAGTACACGGAACGCACCACCCTCTACCCCAAGATATAGTAGGTTTAGTATATTCACAATCCCATCTTTGTCAAGGTATAAAACTCCGAAAACCACAAAATTTGGGATACCATTAACCAACAAATACTATATAATGTATCACCATTAAAAATCAAGGATTCCCAAGGAGAACACCATATGCAGTTTTCGTTTAAATGCCTACGTTGGATGGGCTTAGCGGGATTTTCAGTGGCTTTTTTTCTGCTGAGTGCTCAGGCAAAAGATTTTCCCGATCCCAATGTTCTGATGATTTTACCCACCGGTGCTTTCAGTAACTCTTTCATTCTTGAGTATGAAAGGGGTTTGGGAAACTATTTCGGATTTGCCCTTCGGGGTACTTCCACCCATCATTGGCTTTGGGAGGGTGGAAAGACCGGCTCCAACGACGATTATGACTGGATTTACACCCTAGACGGCACCGGTTTCGGGCTTTCAGCGCGGCTTTATCCCAGCGGGAACGCTCCCCAAGGTTATTTTATAGGGCCGCGGGTCGACTTTCTTAATTACCGGGGCACCTATGAAGATCGCGTGAAAAACTTACCGCCCGTGGACGTAACCCTGCAAGTGACCACGTACCATCTGGAAACAGGATATCAATTCATCTTCGGCGAACACTTCGTGCTCACACCTTTTGTGGATGCCGGCGTACCTGTCGTTAAAAGCAGCAATGGCGGCGCCACCTTGGCCGGAATCGTTACGTTTATTCTCGGGGGTGGCATCTATTTGGGTTGGGCGTTCTAACCTGTGCGGTAGGCTTGCCCGGCTTAAAGTGCCAGCAAGGCGATCTTGGCTTGATTGGCCAAGGCCAATGTGGCCGCGGGATGTAAAAACAAGGTATGTCCGGCATCAAACGCCAGGGCTGTGGCTTTGGCTCTGATCATGGCTTGCATGGTTCGGGGACCGACCACGGGCATATCAAAACGCAAGTCTTGGTCGGGCTTGGTCACCTTGACCACCACCGCGCCGGTCTTGGCAAAACGACCGCCGCGCACAATACAGGCGTCCGTGCCTTCCATAGCTTCCACGGCCAACACCGCCTGATTTTTAACCACCACGGTTTGACCGATATCGGCGCCGGCCACATGCTTGGCGATCCGGTGCCCGAAAGCAATGTCCAATTTTTCCTGAGCGCTTGGCGCCCGTCGGGTCAGCACCCCGGGCCGGGGCAAGCTCTCGTTTAGAAACGGCAGCGGAGATTCCAACACCACGCCTTCGCGTTTCAAAGCCTCGGCCACGCCCCGTAAAATCGAATCCGCGCGTTTGTCCTTCAGACGCGCCAACAGAGCCACGGCACGCAGGTCCAACTTCAGATTGGCAAAAAGGCGTTTATGCCGAATCTGCCCGGCCATGAACGCCCGACGCACCCCGGCTTTCTTAAAGGCGCCGAACAACTTCCCCAGTTGCCCGATGCTCAGCCAGTGAATTTCGTCCACCAACTTTTCCAAGCGGCGCGAGGTTTCCTCGGGGAAAGCCACCGCCACCACCCGGTAACCTTGGCGGCGCGCCGCTTCGGCAAACAGCAGGGGAAACTCACCGTTGCCGGCGATCAGCCCCAGGGTTTCAGGCACAAACATTATTTGGAAATACCTCGTTCCGAAGCGTGGATAAACTCCACAAAAGGCACCACATCCGGCTGCGAATTCTCTTCTTCCAGCTTTTTCATGGCTTGCGACACGTTGAGCTTGGAACGGTACATGATCCGGTAGGCGTGTTCGATGATCTTGATACGCTCATTGTCGAACCCCTTGCGTTCGAGACCGATCCGGTTGATGCCCACAATGCGCAGCGGCGAACCCGCACAAAGAATATAGGGCGGCACATCCTTGACGATGCGGGAATAGCCGCCGATCATGGCGTACGATCCTACCCGTACGTACTGATGGATGGCGGTTAAACCCCCGATGTTGGTGTGATTTTCGATGGTCACATGCCCGGCGAGGGTGACGGCATTGGCGATAATGTTGGAATTGCCGATGATGCTGTCGTGTCCCACATGGGCATAGGCCATAATCAGGTTCTGGTCCCCCACGACCGTGGCCGCGTCTTCGCCGGTCGCCCGGTTCATGGTCACGTACTCGCGGATAATATTTTTGTTTCCGATTTTCATGTAGGAACGTTCGCCTTTAAACTTCAAATCCTGGCACTCGCTGCCTAAAATCGCACCGGTGAACACCCGGCAATCGGAACCCACGGTAGTCCAACCGTCCGCCACCACATGAGCGCCGAGAACCGTACGGTCGCCGATTTGCACGTGTTCGCCCACCACGGCCCCGGGTCCGATCTGGACGTCCTGTCCCAGTTTGGCTGCCGGGTGTACCACGGCATTGGGATGAATAATGACAGCCACGACACTCCCTCCTTTGAACAAACCCCCTTTCGGGGGTGAATGGTTATTTGTCCATCAGGGTCGACATCAAATCCGCTTCACAAACCAAATCCTCGCCCACATAAGCCTGACCGTGCATCTTGGCGATGCGTTCCTTGAGCTTGACCACTTCCAGCACGAAGCGCAACTGGTCGCCGGGCAGCACGGGTTTGCGGAACTTGACATTGTCCAGACTTACGAAATAAACAACTTTGGATTTCGCGTCCGGCACGGCCTTTAAAAGCAGAACTCCGCCCACCTGGGCCATGGCTTCCACAATCAACACACCGGGCATAATGGGATGCCCGGGGAAATGACCTTGGAAAAAAGGTTCATTGATGGTGACGTTCTTGATGCCGACCGCGCGTTTGCCTTCCTCCAGGTCAATGACCCGGTCTACCAGCAAAAACGGGTACCGATGCGGCAGCAGATCCTGAATTTCTTTGGCTTGAATGATCATTGCAGTTCCCTTCCCCCTTGACGTGTATTGTGCCCTTTCCGAGGCTTGTTGCAGGCGTCGGGCAAATCCGGTGTTTAGGGCGTGCCCGGATTTGTAGGCCACAAAGTGGCCTTCCACAGGGAGCCCCACCAGCGCCAAATCGCCGATAAAATCCAAAATTTTATGATAAGCCAGTTCGCCCTCGAAACGCAGGGGGCCGTTCTTGACGCCAGCGGATCCCAGGACCAAGGCATTGTCGGAGGTGCCGCCGTTGGCAATACCGCCTTTGGCCAGCCCATGACTCTCCAGATAAGCAAATTCGTTTTCAAAACAAAAAGTCCGTGCCCGGGAAACCAAGTCTTCGAAAGTTTCCGGTGTAACGTCTACCGTAACACGTTGTTCCGGGACCCAGGTGTTTTCAAAGCGCAGCACAAAGGTAACACGCAAACCGCGATGAGGCCAGCCGACAATGGTTTTGTCCCCGTCCTGCCAAGTGACGATTTCCGGCAACCGGTAAACGCGGCGCACGGTATCGGGTTGTTCCACGATCCCGGCGGAAAGCAGCGCCTCCACGAAAGGTTTGGCCGAACCGTCCATGATGGGCGGCTCACTGCCTGAAAGTTCAATGCGGCAGTTGTCGACCTGCATGCCGGCCAAGGCCGCGAGCACGTGTTCCACGGTGTGCACTTCCACGCCGTTTTCACACAGAGTCGTTCCCCGACGTGTTTGGGAAACAGCCTGGGCGCGCGGATGTACGCAGGGCGCCCCGGGAAGGTCCGTGCGCACAATCACATAGCCCGTATCCGGAAGCGCAGGTTTAAAGGTCAGGGTGGTGGCAATGCCGGTATGCAATCCCACACCCGCCACCCGAACTTCCTGCGCCAAGGTGCGTTGATTCACTTCGCCTCCAAGGCCTGCAAGCGGGCCTCCAATTGTCGAATTTTCTTGGTGAGCTCCGGCAGGCGCGCCAGCGATGCGAGTTGACGCATGGCTTCGCCGTGCGGCCGGGCGGGATACCCGGAGACGAACGTTTTGGCCGGCACGTCTCGGGTAACTCCGGCCTGCGCCCCCAAAACAGCCTGATCGCCGACTTGCAGATGCCCGACGATCCCCACCTGTCCACCGACCATGGCGTGACGCCCGATATGTGAGCTGCCGCTGACGCCGGCTTGGGCCGCAATCACGGTGTGCGGCCCGACCACCACGTTGTGGGCGATCTGGACCAAGTTGTCCACTTTGCATCCTTGGCCTAAACGCGTCTCGCCCAGCGCTGCGCGGTCTACCGCGGCATTGGCGCCGATTTCCACGTCGTCTTCCAGAACCACGGTGCCGATTTGGGGAATCTTGGCATAAGCGTCCCCCACGGGCGCAAAACCAAACCCGTCTGCGCCTAAGACGACACCGGGATGGAGAATGACCCGTTTACCCACCCGCACCCGCTCACGTACCACCACGGAAG
>JAAXVQ010000168.1 GCA_013335425.1 Candidatus Firestoneibacteriota bacterium
CTGGGATACGCCACCACCTGTTCGGCCATTCACATGACCCAGCCGCACGCGGAGTCCATGACCGCGTGCATGCGGCAGGCTTTGGCGCAGGCCTGCCTGGAACCCGGACAAGTCGCAGCCGTTAATGCGCATGCGACCGGGACGCTGCAGGGCGATGCGGCCGAAGCATTGGCCATGCGGGCCTTGCTGGGGACGCAGGTACCGGTGACGGCGTTCAAAGGTCAGTTGGGGCATACGTTGGCCGCCTCGGGCGCCATCGAGTGCATCGGCCTGGCGGGCATGTTCTCTCGTCGTGAACTTTGGCCCATCATGCATTTTGAAAACCCGCTCCCCGAAGGTGAAGGGTTGAATATTGTGGGTTCCAAACGCGTCTGGGTTCCGGGCCCGGTTTTGAAAAACAGTTTCGCCTTCGGCGGCATCAACGCCAGCCTGGTGTTGGCTCCCCTGGACGAGCACGCATGAGCCCCTGGGGTCGGCGCGTTCTTTGGGGGGCCCTGGGCTTGTCGTTGACCGCAGCCCTGTTTTTGATTTGGGGTGTGGATGTTTTTTTTTCCCCGCAGCCGCCGGTTTGGCGCGGTGACCGTGCCTTGTTTAAATCCGTTCCCGTGGTGGAAGCCGACGGCACCACCCGGTTGGGGCAAGGCTTTCGTTTTGACCGCGGCGGCATTCACGCCTGCAGCCTGAAAGGGTCGCCCTCGGAGCGCGGGTTGGTTATGGGGCGCCTGTTTGATCCGCAAAGCCGACGGGTGGAGCAGGCGCTGCTGGACACGGTCAGGCGCTTCATCCCCTGGGAACCCGTGCGTTGGCTGCTGGCCAAGTTTGTCCTGATCCGTAACCGGGACCTGGACCATTACCTGCCCGCCGAGGTGCTCGCGGAAATGCAGGGGCTGGCTTTGGGAACCGCGGATTTATACCCGCAGTACGGGGAGCATTTCGCCCGCCTGCTCAACTACCTGGCCGCGCATGATTTGTCCCACGCGCTCATGGACGACAAGGCTCTGGCCGGATGTACGGCTTTTGGCGCCACCACGCGCGCCACCTCCGGCGGGCAAGTGCTGTTGGCGCGCAATTTCGATTTCGAGGCCGGAGCGGCGTTCGACGCGGAAAAGGTGGTTCTGCGCGTGCAACCCGAAAACGGGCATGCGTTTTTGTCCGTGGCCTGGCCCGGCATGTTCGGGGTGGTCTCGGGTATAAACGACGCGGGACTCGGGGTCGTGCTTTTGGCCGGGCACTCCGCGGACAAACCCGGCGTGGGTACGCCGGTCTCCGTGGTGGCGCGTCAGGTTTTAGAGCAAGCCGGAACCCTCGCAGAGGCCGTGCGGATAATCCGCGAAGCCCGGGTCTTTGTGGCGGAAACATTTTTACTTGGGTCCGGGCCCGAGAACGCGTTCGTGGCCGTGGAAAAAACGCCGCAACATTGCGGCGTACGCGGACAAGGCGAAGCGGTGGTTTTGGCCGCCAATCACTTTTTGTCCAGGGAACTCCAAGGCGATCCTAAAAATCAAGCCTACATGGGCTCAGGCACGTCGGTGCCACGCTGGCAACGGCTCCATGAACTGGTGCAAGGGAGCTTCGGGCGTCTGGACATCCCGGCCTGTGTGGCCGTACTTCGCGACCGGCGTGCGCCCCGCGGCGGCAGCCAAGGCTTGGGCAACCGTCAGGCGATCAATGCCCTGGTGGCCTCGCACTCAGTGGTGATGGATTTGAAGAACCAAGTCATCTGGGTCTCGGCGGGCCCGCACCAGTTGGGCGCGTTCGTGCCGTTTGCCTGGGCCCGGCTGGAGTCCCCGGTCCCGCAACCGTGGGTGGCCTCCGATGAGTTGCTCGCCGGGGGGCAATATGAAAAATTTTTACATTACCGCACGGAATTGGAACGCGGCGAAAAGTTGCTGCAGGGAAAGCACTATCAAAAAGCGCTTTCTTACTTTATCGACGCGCGTTCCTTAAACCCGGAACATTACCGTTCCTATCTGCTGGCCGGCCAGGCTCTGCAGGCCATGCGGCGTCCGGACGAAGCCCGTTATAATTTTGAGCAAGCCTTAATTTGGCACCCGGCTTTTCCCCAAGAACGCCGGGCCGCCGAGCAAGCCTTGAAACAATTGGCGGAGGTTCAACCATGAGTACATCCAAGCCCCTGGCCCTGGTGACCGGCGCATCGAGGGGCATTGGGGCGGCTTGCGCCCGGCGTCTGGCGTGCGAGGGCTATCATGTCTGGGTGCATTATCATCAAAACGAAGCCGCGGCGCGAAACGTGCTGGCCCAGATTGAGCACAACGGCGGCAGCGGGGAAGTGATTGGTTTCGACGTCTCCAACGGAGTGCAGACCGAAGAGGTCCTCATCCCGCTTTTGGAGGCACGCGGTCCGCTGGCCGCTTTGGTCGTCAACGCAGGCATCCGCGCGGACGCGCCCCTGGCTCTTATGCTTTCTTCGGAATGGCGCCAGGTGTTGGGCGTGAATTTGGAAGGGTTTTTCAACGTGGCCAAGCCCGTGGTCAAGGGCATGCTGCTGGCGCGGGCCGGACGCATCGTGGCCGTGACCAGCGTTTCCGGGCAGTCGGGCATGCCCGGGCAGGTCAATTATGCCGCCTCCAAAGCCGGCTTGATCGGCGCTGTGAAGGCTTTAGCCCGCGAAGTGGCCCGGCGTAAAGTGACGGTCAATGCCGTTTCCCCGGGATTTATTGAGACCGACATGCTCGGCGGTTTGGACCCGGCCCAGTTGACCGGCGTGGTGCCCTTGGGTCGTCTGGGCCAGCCCGAGGAAGTGGCCGCCGCGGTGGCGTTTTTGCTCTCGGATAAAGCGGCATATATTACCGGCCAGGTGCTGGGCATCAACGGGGGTATTTACCTCTAATGACGCCGGCGCGCACGCACGTTAACCCCGTCATCACAGGTTTGGGGATTGTCTCCTGCCTGGGTTGCAACCTGGCCGCAGTCACGGAGTCTTTGTGGCAGGGGACCAGCGGTCTGGTACTTGACCCGGAGCGCAAACGAATGGGCTTTCGTTCGGGTCTTACAGGCGCTTTGCGCGGGTGGGACCCGGCGGCTTTCGGTATTGGCCGGAAACTCTCCCGCACCATGGGCGAGCCGGCCCAATACGCCTACGCGGCGAGCGTGCAGGCTTTGGCGCAAGCCGGGTTCAGCGCCGAGCAGTTGGACGGCATGCGCGCCGGTCTGATCTTCGGCAATGACAGCACCGTGCGCGCCGGGGTGGAGTCCTGGGAGGCGCTGCAGGCCGAAAAAAGCACGCACCTGTTGGGCAGCGGATACATTTTTCAAGCCATGAACTCCACCGTGACCATGAACCTGGCCACGTTGTTCCGCCTGCACGGGGCCAATTGGACGCTTTCCGCGGCCTGCGCTTCCGGCAGTCATGCCGTGGGGCAGGCCGCCATGCTCATCCGCGCCGGTCTGCAGGACGTCATGTTGTGCGGCGGGGCCCAGGAAATTAATCCGCACTGCATGGCGCCCTTTGACGCGCTCAATGCCTTTTCGCTGCGCGAATCGGACCCGGCCCGCGCCTCGCGGCCCTTTGACCGCGAACGCGACGGCTTGGTGCCCAGCGGCGGCGGCGCCGCCGTTATCCTGGAGCATCCGGACCACGCCCGCGCGCGGGGTGCGAAAATATACGGTGAAGTGGCCGGCTACGGGTTTTCTTCCGACGGTTACCACTTGTCCCTGCCGTCTTCCGACGGCGCGCGCGCGGCCATGCAGATGGCGCTGGCCGACGCCGGGGTGCCGGCAGAGGACATCGATTACATCAACGCACACGCCACCTCCACCCCCGCCGGAGACGCGGCCGAAGCCCGCGCCCTGGCGCAAGTGTTTCCGCACAAACCCCTGGTGACCTCCACCAAGAGCCTGACCGGTCACGAATGCTGGATGGCCGGCGCCAGCGAGGTCGTCTATTGCGCGCTCATGGCCCAGGGCGGATTCGTGGCCGGCAACGCCAACTACCGTGAAGGCGACGCCGACACGCAGGCGCTCAACATCCCTTCCGCCACCGTGGCCCACCAACCCAAAAACGTGCTCTCCGATTCCTTCGGCTTCGGCGGCACCAACGCCTGTTTGGTGCTGAAGTTTTAAACGGTCCGATTCTGACTCCCATGACATTCTTTCCTAAGTTGGATTGTCCTTTTTTTCCTGCAATTATTTTCAACTGACTTTGGTCTAATCTTGAAATCGTATTGAATCTGTTTTTTTTCATACTCGCAACGGTGGAGGACTAAACCGATGCCCTATAATCCTACTATCCATCACCGACGTTCTATCCGGTTAAAAGGTTATGATTATTCCCAAGCGGGTGCATATGCTATAACCATTTGCTGCGAGGATAAGGTTTGCCGTTTTGGAGAAATTAAAAACAGGCAAATGATGTTAAATAAACATGGCCAAATCGCTTGCCGTGAATGGGAATTATTGACCGAACGGTTTGTCCGGTTTGAATTGGATATTTTTCAAATAATGCCCAATCATATCCACGGCATTATTGTGTTGAACGATATTCCCGTCGCCGTCGATACCGACATCGAAATCGTAGGGGCGGGGTTCACCCCCGCCCAACAAAATATTACCCATGACCAAAATAATACGTCGACCCCGAATGATGATTCGCAAAATGGAGGACCGATTTTGGGGCAATTGAAAAATAATATCGGGCAACCGGATGATAGGCGAACGGACCAGGGGCGAACGGACAATGGGCAACCGAATGATGGGCAACCGCGAGGGTTGCCCCTACGAGATGTGGCGGTACGGATTCCGACGGTTGGCGATATTGTGGGGGCATATAAATCGTTGGTGGTTAATGCATGTTTGGATAGTTACAAATCAAAAAACGAAACCATGGGGAAATTTTGGCAACGAAATTATTATGAACATGTTATTCGAAATGAACAGTCCTATCAAACCATCTCGGAATATATCCTGCATAATCCGGAAAGATGGACGGAGGACAAATTTTACACAAAATGAACATCGGCACCAAAATTGTAGGGGCGGGGTTCACCCCCGCCCAACATAATATTACCCATGACCAAAATGATACGTTAGCCCCAAATGGCGATTTGCAAAATGGGGGGTCGGGTTTGGGGCAATTGAAAAATATTATCGGGCAACCGGATGATGGGCAACCGCTAGGGTTGCCCCTACGGCGGGTGATAATCACCGATGATGGGCAATGATTACCGACGACCAAAATTATATGTTGGCCTCGCATGATGATTTGTAAAAGGGGGAACCAGGAAACAACGATGTTTCCGTCCCCACCGTTGCCACCGCCACCAAAATCGTAGGGGCGGGGTTTACCCCCGCCCAACATAATATTACCCATGACCAAAATGATACGTTAGCCCCAAATGGCGATTTGCAAAATGGGGGGTCGGGTTTGGGGCAATTGAAA
>JAAXVQ010000169.1 GCA_013335425.1 Candidatus Firestoneibacteriota bacterium
AAAAAACTCCAGGATCAACAACACCAGGGCCGGCAACGCGGCCCAGAGATAAAATTCCTGATATTTCATTTTTTTCTTTTTTTCCGTATGGGTCGTTTTGGTCAAGCGGCTGATATCGGCATAGGCCTGCAACAATGCCTGGCTGGAGGCCGTGGAATAATAGACTCCTCCGGTTTCTTCCGCGGCTTTTTTCAAAAAAACTTCGTCCAATTTGGTGACCACAGGCGCCCCGTTGTAGAGTTTGACCCGGGGTTGCCCTTTTTCATCCGTACCGTCGGGTATTTGAGCCCCGCCGGGTGTGCCGATGCCGATGGTGTAAATCTTAGTGCCGGCTTCCTTGGCTTTCTTCAGGGCTTGTTCCGGATCGCTCCCCCGCGTGTTTTCCCCGTCGGTCACCAAAACCAAAACGGCATTTTTTTGATTTTCCTTGCCGATTTTGTCCAAAGAAAAATTAATGGCATCCCCGATGGCTGTCCCGTCTACCGGCAAAAAATCCGTGTTGATGATGTCCATCATCATTTTGGCGGTCCGGTAATCCAGGGTCAGCGGCGACTGCAACGAGACGGAACCGGCAAAAACCACCAACCCCACGCGGTCCGTGCTCAAGCCCTCCACAAAATCCTTCAGCGCGGCCTTGGTCGCCTGCATGCGGCTGGGCTGCAAATCGGTGGCTTTCATGGACGCGGACAAATCAACCACCAGCATAATGTCCAAACCTTTTTCCGTCACTTGCTCTTCCTCGGCTTTCGGATACCCGCCGGGACGGGCCAGCGCCAGAACCAACAGGATCAGGCCCAAGGAGTAAAGCAACAGCCGGGGAAAAACCGCCTGCTTGGGCCCCAGCTGCCCGGCGTTCTGTTCCAAAAACAGGGAAAGTTCGGAAAATTTGGCCAACGCCTTGCGCCGCCGGGAAAACTCCAGGGCCTTGAAAAAAACCAGCAAGGGGACAACCGCCAGCAGCCACAGCAGTTTGGGTTCAATGAAGGTCAGCTCGGAAAAGTTCATGTCAGGGACCTCAACCACGTGGCGGCCAGCAGAGACTCCAACACCAAGGCCAAAACCGCCCCGCCTAAAAACAGATAAAAAAGCTCCCGGTAGTGCGGATCTTTGCGCTTTTTCTCGTCTTTGATCAGTTTCCCGATGCGGGCGTAAACTTCCCCCAGCGTTTTCTCATCCGTGGCCCGGAAATACTCCCCGCCGGTCTTGGCGGCCATCTGCTCCATGAGCTTGTCGTTGGGTTCTTCCCAATTGGCGGGCTTGCCGTCGACGATGTAGGGGCGCTTTACCCCGAACTGATCTTTGGTGTAAATGGGCGCACCGCCCTTGGCCCCGATGCCGATGGCGTAAATGCGGATCTTGCGCAGCGAGGCGATTTCCACGGCTTTAAGCGGGTCTTCGCCCCGGTTGTTGGTGCCGTCGGTGGAGAGCACAATGACATTGGTTTTTCCCGGAAACTCGGAAAGCCGGTTGACGGCCGTTAAAACCCCGTCGCCGATGGCCGTACCGTCCGCGTCCACCGTGTTTAAATCCATTTCCCGGATGGCGCTGGCGAGCACTTCATGGTCAAGCGTCAGTGGCGACTGGGTAAAACTCTTGGCGCCGAAGACCACGACGCCGACCTGGTCCTGTTGGGTCCGGCTCACGAAATCCGCCAGGACCTTTTTCTCGGCTGTGATGCGGTCGGGTTTCAAATCTTCGGCCACCATGGACCCGGAAAGGTCGACCACCAGCATGATGTTGACGCCGCGCAGCTTGACTTCCTCTTCGCCCATGAGCGCCTGCGGGCGGATAACCGCCACGGTGATGAGGGCCAGTGCCAAAATGCGCAAGCTCACGGGCAAATAGCGCAAGCGCACGGCCAGGGACCGGCGGGCGGCGGCAAAGGGAGCCAAGTTGCCAAACGTGATGCCCCGGCGGCGCAGACGTTCGCGCACGACCAGGACCACGACCGCCAAAACCGGCAGTGCCAGCCAGGCAAGCTGGAGGTTCGCCCATTTCACCGGATTTTCCTCCTGCGCGCGCGCCGAAAAAACGAAACAATGGCATCCACGAAGGAACGGCTGGTGTCCAGGTACACCAAGTCCGTCTTGCAGCGCCCCAGCAGATCCTCCAGCTTCTGGCGATGCGCTTCGGCCAACTGCTTGAACTGACGCCGCGCCCGCCGGCTGCCCGTGTCGATCACCGCCCGTTTGCCGGTCTCGGGGTCTTCCAGCTCCACGATGCCCACATTGGGCATTTCCCGCTCCCGGCGGTCGGTCAAGATGGCGGCAAAAACATCGTGACGGAAATTGGCCAGACGCAATTTTTCCTCAAAGTCGATGTCCGAAAGAAAATCCGAGATCAAAAAGGCGGTGCATTTTTTCTTGATGATGTGGCTGAGAAACTCCAGCCCGCAGTTCAAGTCGGTCTTGCGGGATTTGGGTTCGAAGTAGATCATGTCGCGGATCATGCGCATGACGTGGGCGCGCCCCTTGTTGGGCAGGCAGTAATGTTCGATGCGGTCCGTAAAGATGACCAAACCCACGCGGTCGTGGTTCTTGATGGCGGAAAAAGCCAGCGAGGCGGTGAACTCCACGGCCAGCCGCCGCTTGCTGTGGTTGATGGTCCCGAAATCCACGGAACCGGACGCGTCCAGCAGGATCATGAGCGTGCGCTCGCGTTCCTCTTGAAAAAGTTTGATGTGGGGGACGGTGGTGCGGGCGGTGATGTTCCAGTCGATGTTGCGCACGTCGTCGCCTTCGACGTACTCGCGCACATCGGCAAACTCCATGCCCTGCCCGCGGAAGCGCGAGAGATATGCCCCTTGCAGCATGTTGTTGACCAGGACGCGGTTGATCAACTCAATCTTGCGCACCTGTTTGAGGACGTCCTTCAAATCCATTTTCATGCCGGAAACTCCCGTTCAAGGTCCGCGACCGCACCCGGGCTAAAAAACGCCCGGGGGGCGCTGCGGTCTACGGCACTTTGACGGCCTTTAGGATCTCGTCCACGATGTTTTCCGTGCTGATTTCTTCAGCCTCCGCTTCGTAGCTGACAATGATGCGGTGTCGCAAAACGTCATGGGCTATGGCCTTGACGTCGTCGGGGGTCACAAACCCGCGCCCTTCCATAAAGGCATTGCCCTTGGCGCCGGTGGTGAAGTTCAGGCTGGCCCGCGGCCCCGCCCCGTTCTGAATGAGGTTTTTGATCTTCATGCCGTAGCGCTCCGGAAAGCGGGTGCATTGCACGATGTCCACGATGTAACGCTTGATCTTGTCGTCGATAAAAATGGCGTTGATGATCTTACGGGCGGTGATGATGTCGGCGGGCGTGCAGATGGGCCCGGCAATCGGGTTTTCCCCTTTGGTGAAGCGGTTGACGATCTCCACCTCGTCCTCGACCGTGGGATAGCCGATGCGCACCTTGAACATGAAACGGTCCAACTGCGCGTCGGGCAGCGAGTAGGTGCCTTCGGATTCCAACGGGTTCTGGGTGGCGAGCACCAAAAACGGCGCTTCCAGCTTGAAGGTCTGCCCGCCGATGGTCACCTGCTTCTCCTGCATGGCTTCCAGCAAGGCCGCCTGCACTTTGGCCGCCGCGCGGTTGATTTCGTCGGCCAAAACGATGTTCGCAAAAATCGGCCCTTTCTTGATGGTGAACTCGCCGGTCTTGGCGTTATAGATGTTGGTCCCGATGATGTCCGAGGGCAGCAAATCCGGGGTGAATTGGATGCGGGAGAAACGCGCCTGGATGCAGGTGGAGAGCGTCACCACTGCCAGGGTCTTGGCCAATCCCGGCACGCCTTCCAAAAGGATGTGCCCCTGTGTGAGCAGACCCATCAGCAAGCCCCGGATCATCAGGGGCTGCCCCACCATCACCTTGGCCGATTCGCTCTGAATGCGGCGCAAGGTCTCGCTCATTTGTTTTCCAACAGCGTCCAGTTCGTGATTTTCCAACATGCCGTGACCTCGTTTCAATGCGCGCAGCCGGCTTTAAGCGGGCATGTCCCCGCTAGTCCTCGTCCTCGCCGCGCGGAGTTTTTTTCTTGGCCAAAGCGGGTTGGAAACGGATCCGCCGGCCGGCTTCAATGAATTTTTTCACAATCCCGTGCAGGACGATCATTTCATCTTCGTGAGGGACGTACCCGCCGAACTTAGCCTTGTCCGCGGTTTTCAAAAACGTTTCCAACTCCCGCAGGACATCCGGCCCGAAACCGAAAGCTTTCATCCGGGCGAGCAACGCCTCCGTTCCCAGAACATTGCCGTCGATCCCGAACTTGTTTTGCAGGTAATCCAAAAACGCCCGGGTCAAGGCCGCATAATAAGCCTGGAGATTTTCCTGTTCCGCATGGCGGATGGCCTGCTCCAAGCCGCGCAGGGCCGTGTCCTCGGCCGCGGGACCCCGGGTGCGGGGACGACGCAGCACCCAGACCAAAAGTACCGCCACCGCCAGAATCACACCCCCGACGACGGCCATAAACTTAGGTTGCGCCCAAATTTCCTCACGCGTGGGCGGTGCGGCCGTTTTGCCTATTTTCGTTTTTTCCGCGGAAGCCCCGGTCCCGGCGGGGGCGTTTTCAGCAGACTCCACTTGAATAAATTGCACCTGCGTCTTGCCGTTTTTCAATAAATTGGTGGTCGGATCCTGATAGGTGATGATTGCAGCCGCAATGGAAAGCTTCCCCGGTTCATTGGGCCTAAGCAGCCAGAATTTTTTAAGCACTTGAACATGCTCAGCGTCTTCATTTTTGGTTTGGGAGGTTTGATATTCGTTGATGACTGAAAACTGGTTGAAGCTCGGCGGCGTGATATTGGGAACCATGGTTTGCGTTCCAAAATTGACGGTCACCAGGTACTGGACATTTTCTCCAACTTTGGCTTTTTCCTTATCCAGCATGGCTTCATAGGTAACCTCATCCAAAGCCGACCCTTTGCCCGGAATGCCCAGCAAGAAAACGCATGCGCAGGCCAAGCCCCAAAGGGACAACCTCGTTCCCCGGAAAACGCGAAACATGAAGCCTCCTGACCAAAACTATAAAACCGCCTTATTTAACGGCAAATTCTTAAACACATTAACAAAATTTTCAATAAAAGTCAAGTTAAGGGCCCGATGGGAACAGACCAGCCTAACCGGGTTACTTTTTAAATTTATATGAAATTATTCAGCGTATATCCGGCGTTTATCTTCTCTCTAAAACGCCTTCCTGCGTTGGGCGCCAATACTCTGTACAAAAGAACAAATTTGAGATAAAATCTCTATATAAATTGACGAAATAATGAAAAAGAATCAACACGGGCCCAGATAGTTTTTCCGAATACTTGTTTCAATCGCAATTATGTTTGAATGTGCTTCCGGGAGAACGCATGATGCCGACTAACATGGAACCAGGTTCCTTCCAAAATGAATATCAAACGGCTGCCTTCTGGCAGCGCGTCCTGCCCGTGGCGGGAGTTG
>JAAXVQ010000501.1 GCA_013335425.1 Candidatus Firestoneibacteriota bacterium
GGCGAACCCGGCTCGCATTGGCGCAGCCGCATTCTGTTGGGCTTGATCGCGGCTTCCCAAAACCGGCACCCCGAAGCCGTCGAGTACTATTGGCGGGCGCTCAACGAAGAGAGAAATCAGCCGGCCGTGCATTTGATGCTGGCGCGTTCCCTGGCGGTTTTGGGGCGCGAATCACCGGATTCATCTTCCTATTTCATGCAGCGGGCCCGCGAGGAGTACAACCGGGCCATGAAGATCGACTGGAGTCTCTGGCAGGTGCATTGGGACCTGGCCCGTCTTTACGAAAGCGAAAACCGCTGGGTCCAGGCGGCGCGTGAATGGAACGAGGTCCGGGTGGTGCTCAACACCTCGCCGGAGATTGAGGAAGCGCTCAGGCGTGCTCAGCACTTGATCGGTTCGACCGTGGGGACTTCCCTGGCCGCGGTTGCAACCGCGACCTTGGCGCCTACGGCGTCTCCCACGGCCGCGTCCACGCCGGTTCCGGAAGCCGAGGTGCGTCTGCCTGCGGTCATGTTTCGGGATTTGCGCGTGCGCGATTTGCGCCGCTTGGGTGATCCGACAGTTCAAGTCGGGCTGGGGGAAAAAATGGCATCGTTGGCCTTCGGCTGTTCGGGCGGTTGGGTCGCCAAGGATCATGCCGGCAAGCATGTGTGGGAAGGCGTTTCGGGCAAAGGTTACCGCATTAAGAAAAACGCCAAAGGGCGTTGGGTTTTGAAAAATTGGGAAGGCAAGGTTTTAAAACCCCTGCCGCGCCTGATGACCCTGGAACCGCTGCAACCCGACCGGGTGCTGGGCGTAATCAACCTCTACCAGTCCACGGGCTATTTTTGGGGAGGCGGCACACGCGCCACGCGTTATTACCGCGGCAAGCTGGTGATCTTGCGCCAGAGCCAGGGCTTGCGTTTGAACAACGTGCTGCCTTTGGAAAATTATTTGGCCGGCGTGCTGCCCGGGGAGATGCCCGCCGAATGGCCGCTGGAAGCCTTGAAGGCCCAGGCCGTGGTGGCGCGCACGGATACCCTGCGGCGCTTGGGCACGCATTGGAAGCAGGGGTTCGACGTGTGCAACACGCCGCATTGCGCGGAGTACAACGGCGTATTGGCCGAACATCCGCGCGCGCTTGCAGCCCTGGAAGCTACGGGCGGGCGGCGGCTTTACCGCGGGGGGCGTTTGGCCCCGACGTTTTATTCACACGCCTGTGGGGGCATGACCCAGGACGCCGCCGATGCCTGGGGCGAAGGCAAGGATTTTTCTGCGGATTCCTGCGGCATTTACGATCAGCCGGGGAACAGCGTCACCTGCGTGAGCCTCCCGTTGCCGCCGCGCGAGATCCGGGCCTGGATCGCCAGTCGTCCGGACGTCCTGTGCGCCGACTCCCGCTACTCGGGGATCGCCAGCTTTCGTTGGGTGAAGATTTTCAGCCAGGATGAACTCAAAACCATGCTCGAGCCCCGCTTTCACTTAAGCACGATCCGTAAGCTGGAAGTGTTGGAACGCAGCCGGAGCGGGTATGTGCGCACGTTGAAAATTTCCGGCGATCACGGCAGCATCACCCTGCAGGGGGACCGCGTACGGACGCTGCTGGGCGGGTTGCGCAGCAATTTGTTCATGCTTCTCGCCATTCCCGAGGAACGCGGCGGTTTTCCCGTGCGCTGGGTCTTTTGGGGTGCCGGTTGGGGGCACGGCGTGGGTTTCTGCCAAGCCGGTTCGGCGGCTATGGCCGATAAG
>JAAXVQ010000170.1 GCA_013335425.1 Candidatus Firestoneibacteriota bacterium
ACTCACGCAACAGGTCGGCCACCTTTTTGGTTTTGGGCACGAAATAAGGTTGGCGGAGAATATCGTGCAGGACGATCAGTTCACTGTTTTGAATCAGCGGAATCAAATCCTTGGCATAGACCACCCTGATGATGTTGTCCACGATGTCCTTGTACACGGGCATGCGCGAGTAGCCGGTCTGAATGATCTGGTTGATGATGCGCCCGATGCTGTCGGCGGCATTGAGGCAGTCCATGGCCGTGCGCGGCACCATGACCTCGCGCACTTCCATGTCCCCCAGGCTGATGACGCCGCTGAGCATCTTATGCTCCTGGTCCTCGATAATCCCGGCGTCGGCGCCCATGTCGATGAGGGTATGGATCTCTTCTTCGGTGACCACGGGCACGTGCGTGCCCGGCTTCTGCCCCAGGAGGCGCAGAAAGACGTTGGCCAGGGCGACCACCACCCGCCCCAAGGGCGCCATAACGCGGTCGATGCGCACCAGCGGGCGGATGATGAACAAGGCAATGGGTTCAGCCTGGCGGATGGCGAGCAGCTTGGGGGCCACCTCGCCGAAGACGATGATGATCACCGTGACCACGGCCGCCACGCCCACGCCCATTTGGGCGCGGTTGCAGTTCCACGCTTCGGACAAGTGCACGGCCAAAAACGCGGCCACGGTCGAGGCCGTAATGTTGATGGCGTTGTTTAAAATGAGAATGGTGGTCAGCAGGCGGTTGGGGTCATGACGCCAGGCTTCCAGGGCTTGCCCCCGCTTGCCGCCCTGCTCAATGGCGTGCGCCAAGCGCAGGCGCCCCAGGGCCATGAGCGCGCTCTCGGAGACCGAGAACACGCCGGTGAGGGCGACCAGGATGATCAACATGATGACGTTCACCAACACAATCGGGTCCAAGAAGTCTAATCCCTCCGCGGGCTTTGCGCTGCGGCCAACAGCACGGCGTGCGCGGCCTGCATGCGTTTTTCTTCCAAGGCGCCGGCATGGTCATACCCCAGCAGATGCAGCAGCCCATGGATTAAAATAAAGCGAAGTTCCACTTCGGCGCTCACGCCCCGTTCGCGGGCCTGGCGCGCGATCGTTTGGGTGGAAACTACCAAGTCTCCCAGCACGTTTTCGTCGGGGGGCAAAGGGTCTTGCGGGTCCCGCCGCTCCCGCATGCCGAAGGACAAAATATCCGTGGGCTTGTCCTGCCCGCGATGGACGCGGTTGAGCCGGCGCACGGCTGCGTCGCCGGTAAGCAGGACCGACACTTCGGCGTCCGGCATTTTCAGATGTTTAAGACACAGGTGCAGCTGACGGCGGATACGCGGCAGGGACACGCCCGGCAGGGCGCGCCGTGAGATAATTTCTAGCGGCATGGTTTCATGAGCGACCTTGAAGCGGTCATACCCCCCGACTAAAAAAGGGACCCGGTTCGACAGGTCCCTTTTTTTTAGCCGGTGGCATGATCCGCCCGCATTAATACTCGATGGGCAAATGCTTGCGCGGTTTTTTGTGCTTGTGATACCGCGGTGTTTTCTTGGCATTTTCGATGGCCTGCGCAACATCCTCCTGCTTGAACTCGCGGGAGATCGCCAAATCCTGGCCTATCTCGATAATATCCGGATCCTGAATTTGGTCGCGATTGGCCTTGAAAATCAAGGGCCACTGGAAATTGTCCCCATAGACGTCCTGTTTGCCGGAAATACCCCAAAGCGTATCGTGCTTGCTCACCGAATAACGCTCAGGAGCAGCAGGCGCAGGCGTCGGAACGGCAGTAGCCACCGGCGTCTCTACAGGTTTCACTTCCTGTTTGGCTCCGCAACCCGCCAAACCCATCAGCCCGCTCACCAAAATCGCGGATACTGAAACCTTCACCAAAGAATTTACATTCATCTATGTCACCTCCTTTCAGAGAAATTCGTCAAAACCAGGGTTACCCAGCTTGCCGATTGCAAAACACCCCGCCCGCAAACGCGGGGAATGCGCGCTAAAAACTAAAACGTGAGTTCCACCAAACGGCAGTTGAGCATGGGCTCTCCCGGCTGGGTCGGAATCACGGAGGGCAGCACCGAAGCCACCTCGATGAGCCCTACCTTCCCCGAGAGCAGAGCCTGGCTGCTGTTGTGAGAGCTGATGTCTATAAAACCGATCGTGGTTCCCAAAACCGCACCCACCACGCCCCCCAATCCCAAACCAATGGTGAAATCTTCCGGGGTTTTATCGCGTGTATAAGGAATCACCGCGGCCACAAAGCCGATAAGCGCGCCCAGCCCCGTGCCGCCTGCGAGATAACCGCTCAAGGTAAATCCCGGATCCGGCTTGTTGATCACGATTTCATAGGTCGCGGCTCCGCCGCCTAAAAGGGCACCACCCAAAAATCCGTAAACCGCGCCGTTAATTAAGTATTCCGAATGATAATTGTGATCCAGACCATAAGCAAGCGTACCGACTGAAAGTCCGGCCAAGGTACCGGCCGCAGCGCCCCCCAAAATGTTGTTGGCAATCAGCGGGCCGCGTTCAATGGCTTGAACAGGAAGAAAAATGCCGGTAACCAGACAAAGCATGATACCGATACGGAAAAAACTGCCTTTCACCCAGCACCTCCGTAATTGTCAAAACACCACAAATTCGATTGCAATTTATCACAGATTTAAAAGAATTGTCAAGCGCTTGTTCAAATTCAGAAATCTCATTCAAAAAAACCGGCTAATAATAGTTAGAACACTCCGGGTAAAAAAAGTTCTGGATTAACTTGAAATACTCGCAAAAAAATATCAACAGCCGCTCCGCGGCGGTTTAATTCCGGTACCCGGCGTTGATGGCCACGTATTTGGCCGTCAAATCGCAGGTCCGATAGCGCGCCGCGCCTGAACCCAACCCCAGATCTACCTTTATTATAATATTGCGGCCCGCCAAAGCCCGATTGCCCTGCGCCACGGGCGTACCGGCGTCCACGCCCCGGCGCACCAAGGGCACGCCGTTGATATCCACCCGCACCCGCTCGGGCTTGATGATGACGGCCGTGGCGCCCATGGCAGACAATATCCGGCCCCAATTGGCATCCTGGCCGTGCACCGCGGTCTTGACCAATTGGGAGTCCCCCACGGCCCGAGCCGCCACCATGGCTTGCGCGTCGCTGGCGGCTCCGGAAATCCGAATGTCCATGAATTTACCCGCGCCCTCGCCGTCTTCGACAATACTTCGGGCCAACTCATCGGCCACTTCGGTCAAAGCCCCTAAAAACGCCTTCCGGGCGGCTGCCGAGTCCAAGTGCGCCCGGGAGCCGGCTTGCCCGTTGGCCAGCAAAAACACGCAGTCATTGGTAGAGGTTTCGCCGTCCACGCTGATGGCATTGAACGTGCCCCGGCAGGCTTCGCGCAGCAGCGGCTTGATTTCCGCCGCATGCAGCCCTAGGTCCGTGGTAATGACCGCCAGCATGGTTGCCATGTTGGGGTGGATCATGCCCGAACCTTTGGTCATGCCGCCGAGCTTCACGGTCGTGCCCGCCACCCGCACGCTGGTGGAAACGGATTTGGGCTGGGTGTCCGTGGTCATGATCGCCTGCGCTGCTGCCAGCCCCTGGTCAGTCCGCAATTTCTTCACCACGCCGGGAAGCGCGGAAAGCATCTTGGGCACGGGCAACCGCGCCCCGATGACCCCCGTGGAAGCGATCAGGATTTCCGCCGGGCTGCAGCCGAGCAGGGCCGCCGTATGTGCGCACAGATTGCGGGCATCGTTGATCCCCGCTTCCCCGGTGCAGGCATTGGCCCCGCCCGCGTTTAAAAGCACGCCCCGATGATGCTTGGCCTGGCGCAAATGCCT
This sequence comes from Candidatus Firestoneibacteriota bacterium, assembly GCA_013335425.1. Lineage (GTDB taxonomy): Bacteria > Oederibacteriota > JAAXVQ01 > JAAXVQ01 > JAAXVQ01 > JAAXVQ01. Next base: position 3,803 of record JAAXVQ010000170.1, read on the forward strand.
CTGCGAAACCAAAACCGGTGCAGCCGGAAACTGGTTGGTGGTGAAAAGCGCCCCGGCGGCCGCCGGCACGTCGGAAACCACCAAGGTCAAGTCGGGCTTGCCGCTTTTTTTCAAACCCGCGGAAACGGCCGCGGCCTTAAAGCCCCGGGGAAACGTCACTCCGGCTTTGGATTTTTTTACCAGACTCATAGCACAAACCCCGCTTTCGGTAATCCCAGGGTTTCATCCAGCCCGGAGATCAGATTTAAGTTTTGGATGGCTTGCCCGGACGCGCCTTTGACCAGGTTGTCCACCACACTCACCACCACCGCCGTGCCCGTGCGTTCGTCCACGGCCGCGGCCAACACGCAATCATTGGAACCCACCGCCGAGGCCAAATCCGGCCAGGGAGCCCCCACGGGATTAACCCGAACAAAAGGTTCGTTCTGGTAAGTTTTAGCAAAATGCGCCGTCAGCTCCGCCGTGCTGATTTTCCTCTGGAGCTTCCCGTAGATCAGCGACAAGATCCCGCGCCGCGCCGAAACCAACTGCGGCGAAAACGTCAGCACCACGTCCTGCCCCGTGGCCCGTGAGAGCGCCATCTCCATTTCCGGTGTGTGCTGGTGCACCCCCGCGAGCTTATAGGGCACCACATTTTCCGAAACCGCGGTGAACATGTTGTCCGGCTTGGGCTTGCGCCCCGACCCGGTCAGTCCGGTCTTGGCATCCACGATCAGGCCCTTCGAGTCCACCAGCTTGGCCGCCAACAAGGGATACGCCCCCAGCGCCGCGCTGGTCACAAAACACCCGGGATTGGAAACAAACTTTGCGCCCTTGATCTTTTCGCGGAACAACTCCGGCAAACCATAGACCGCCTTATCCGCATACATCGGCGCCGCATGCGGCTGCTTGTACCATTGTTCATAAACCTTGGGGTCGTGAAACCGGAAATCCCCGGACAAATCAATGACCTTCACGCCCGAGGCCAAAAACCCCGGCGCCTGGGCATGCGACTCCCCGTGCGGCAAAGCCAGAAAAATCACGTCCACGGTCTCAAACGTCAGGGGCGTCTGGGCCAAAGCCGCCAGCGTCACGTCTCCCGCACGTCCCAAGCCCGGGTAAATGTCACCCAGCTTTTTGCCCGCAAAAGTCTCCGAAGTCGCGCTCACCAGTTGCACCTGCGGATGCTGGGACAAAAGCCTCACCAGCTCCGCCCCCGTATACCCCGACGCGCCCACGATCCCGACTTTAACCATACCGCCCACCTTCCTAGTCCGCCACCCCAAATCCAACCGCGCAATTTGGTCGTATGCAAATTTCTCCTAGCATACATGATTCACAAAAATTTCCCAATTTATTTTTCGAATCTCTCTCCTCCCAAAGGGTTTGTATCTTTTTGAAAAAAATTCAAGGGGGAAACATGCCGACCGGCACCGCTCTGCCAACACTCCGCCCGTAATTGGCAAGACATGGTCTGCTCCTGGGTCGGAAACCAACCGCCACGTGTACGCAGGGTTTACTTCGAGCGAACGCGAGGCTCCCTTGCCGCCTAGGCCGTTTTCCCCCTTGAATTTTTTTCAAAAAGATACAAACCCACACCCTCGACATGGTCTGCTCTTTGGTCGGAA
>JAAXVQ010000502.1 GCA_013335425.1 Candidatus Firestoneibacteriota bacterium
TTGGCGCAAAGCACCCACCAGGCATTCACGGGTATCTCCCGGATAAACGGAGGCGTAGGCCGGCGCCAGGCTGACCATCACCTCGGCGCCTTCCTGCAGCCATTGCATCACCCGTTCGGTGTCCGAGCGGAAGGATTTGGCCTGTTGCGGGCATTCGCGCCGGCAGGTGCCGCAGGCGATGCACAGCGAGGCTTCCACTTGGGCCTGTCCGTTTTGAATGCGGATGGCTTTTACCGGGCAGACGCGCAGGCAACGGTAGCAATTGCGGCAACGGGCCCGGTTGGTGAACACCAGCCGGTTTTTTAGTTCGGGTGTCATGACGTTTAAACCTCGCTGACCATGCTGTCCAAATAGGTCCGAATCCGCGCCAGCACCATTTCCAGGGTGGCGTGGGAAATCACCGCTTCGTTGATGCGGACCGTGGGACCTTGGGCGCATTGTTCGTGGCAGAAAGACGCCTCGACCGAGACGAAAGCCTGCCAGCGGTTTTCTTCCACCAGGCGCAGGAGTTGGTGCAGCAGTTCCTGCGACCCACGCAGGTAGCAGCTCGTGCCCACGCAGACGCCGATCTTCAGTTTCTGAGTCGCAGCCGGGGTTACCAACGGCAGTTCCTCGCCGTCTGTCCGCCGGCGGCTGTGATAGTGCGTGTGCAGCAGGTGATGGGCGGTTTCGGAACCCAGCCCGTCCAGCGTTTCCTGATAAAGCGCCTGCACCCCAGGGTTGTCCTGGGATGTGCGCAGCGGCTGGTGTCGGTCGTCTTCATAGAGGCCTTTTTTGCGCTGCGTGCGGCAACCGCGCGCGAGGTTGACCGGTTGTCCGCCGCCGCCGATGCAACCGCCGGGGCAGGCCATGACTTCGATGAGGTCATAGTGCACCTTGCCCGCGCGCACGGCTTCGAGAACTTGGCGGGCGTTTTTCAAACCATTTACCACGGCCAGTTTGACCTCGCGGCCGTTGAGTTGCAACGCGGCTTCGCGCACACCTTCGCTGCCGCGTACTACCGTGAATTCGACTGACTCGTTTTTTTGACCCGTGACGGCCTCGGTCACATAGCGCAACACAGCTTCGCTCACGCCGCCGGAATTGCCGAATATGACCCCGGCGCCGGTTTTCACGCCGAAGGGCCGGTCAAATTCCGCAGGCTCCAATTGTTTGTAGCGTAGGCCGGATTCCTCGATCATGCGGGTCAGCTCCTGCGTGGTCAGCACATAATCCACCTCAGCTTGCCCGGCCGGGCGGAATTCCTCGCGGCGGGCTTCGAACTTTTTCGCGGTGCAGGGCATGATGGAAACGACCACCAGCTCCTTCACGGGCACGTCGCATTGGGCGGGCAGCACCTGTTTGGCCACGGCGCCGAACATTTGTTGCGGCGATTTGCAGCTCGAGAGATTGGGGAGAAATTCGGGGTAGTACTGTTCCACGAATTTAACCCAAGCCGGGCAGCAGGAAGTCAGCAGGGGGCGCACGCCGTCGTTTTGCAGGCGCCCGATAAATTCATGGGATTCCTCCAGGACCGTCAAATCCGCGGTAAAGGAGGTGTCGTACACCTGGTCAAATCCCATTTGTTTGAGCGCGGCCACCATCAGCGCCGAGGTGTTGGCGCCGGGTTCAAACCCGAAAGTTTCCCCCACGGCCACGCGGACCGCGGGGGCGACCTGGGCCACCACGGTTTTTTTCGGGTCATGCAGGGCCTCCCACACGTCGCCGATTTCGGATTTGGGAGTAA
>JAAXVQ010000503.1:0-1344 GCA_013335425.1 Candidatus Firestoneibacteriota bacterium
CGGCCAGGATGTTTTTAGAGCGGCATGAGCAGTGGGAGACCTGGAATATTTGGCAAAAAGCTCTGGCTGCCTTAGTGACCGCAATCATTGCGGGGCTTTTTTATGGGGGGATTTCCCAATGGGGGATTCCCCTCCAGGATTTAAACGCGTTTTGGCAGCTCGCTCCCGGGGATATGTTTGCGAAAATGGTGGTTGGGTTTTCCTCGGCTTCCGGAGTGCACTTGGTAAACAACTGGATCGCCGAGCGTGTCTCTTGGTGGCCGCGACTGTCATTGGCGCAAAGTGGGTTTGGCGCTGCGGAGGTTATTCAGCCTTGGACGGATGAGGAAAGAAAAAAATGGCTGGGACTGCTCAACCCGGTTAAGGATAAGCCGGGTGCCAATGTCAATTCCCCTGTCTCCCTGGCCTTGGTCGCTATTAACAATTTAGATGCTTACCGCGTCCTTTACGGGGCTGAAATCACAGAATTTTTTAAGAAAAAAGTGTATGCGAGTTTAAAACAACATTTTGATGAGATCAAACGGGAGTTGGTGTTCCCGGTCGATATCTTTGATGCGCAGTCCGAAAAAAACATAATGGATAAATCGCTAGAACCTTTAATTGTGGTCGGCGAATATGACAGCAAGCGCATGGCCGAATACCTTTCCGCTATTTTGGAACAAGCTTCAAAAACGTTTGAAAATCAGTATCGAATATTTACGCTGCCGCTTTCCGAAGCGCAGCAAAACGATCTTACCGACACGAGGTTCCAAAACGCACTCGGGCAATTGCAAGCCGCTGCTCAGGACTGGGGCGGGATGGCGAACTTAAACGGCGGGCAAGTTATTTTCGCGGTTCCCTATAAGAAGCGCACGAAGTTTGAGGCGGCGGTCAAGGTGGTGCTGGCCAACCGCAGTGATTTTTCCGCGCAGCTATCTCCGATGATCATTGACGGCAAGACCAAAATAAACGGGGAGTTTTTACTTCCTCTGGTTTTTTCCGCGGGTGTGGTTAGCCGGACTTTTGTCAACAAGCAAAATCGATACGCGTCTCCCGGCGTACAGGGGGCCGGTCGTTTGTATAACTCCATGCTGCGTTGGGCAGAAAGCTTGCTGCGTGAGGGCATCCGTCAAGGGGGAGGCCAAGTCCAAAGTGATGAAAACGGCGCCTTGGTAGACTTCATCGCCTCGCAGGAGACTCCCGCCGACGAAGTCAAATTGCCGTCAAGTCCGGTGGATTGGAATACACTGGCTTTGGAAGCAGCCTCGCGCCTGGTTAGAGATCATGGCTTGGTTCATGAAAAGGAATTAAACCTGATATCTAAGCGCATTGCCGCGGATCAAGCTGAATTTATTGATGAAATGC
>JAAXVQ010000503.1:1354-1720 GCA_013335425.1 Candidatus Firestoneibacteriota bacterium
GGCGTTTGATAGACAAGTATCGCCTAAATACTTCGGGACTCAAAGGCGTGAGCATCGGCACGCTCGCCAGACTCCAAAAAGCCATGCGTCAGCAAATGGAACAAGCACTTCAGCACAAAAAGCGCCAAAATTTACTTGCGGGCATCAGTAATATGTTTAGTTCCGTCACCAAACATTTGGAAGAAAAATTGGTTGAAGAAAAGCGCCATAAATTTTATACGGAACATGCCGCCATGGCCGCGCATTTGACCCAATTGATTGATGAACCGAAACGTCGCCGGGAATTGATCAGATTGATCGTGATGATCAATGAATTTCGATATACCATGCCTCAGGTTTTTCGTATCGGCAAATGGCGGGTTAAAG
>JAAXVQ010000171.1 GCA_013335425.1 Candidatus Firestoneibacteriota bacterium
TGTGGGGGCAGCGCTTCCGCGGCTGGAAAAAATTTACCGGGCCTGGCAGCCGCAGGCGGTATTGGTTCAGGGCGATACGGGCACTACCTTGGCCGGAGCCTTGGCGGCCTATTACCAACACATCCCCGTGGGTCATGTGGAGGCCGGTTTGCGCAGCTTTGACCAGGCCAACCCTTTTCCCGAAGAAGCCAACCGCACGCTCGTAAGCCGCCTGGCCGCGTGGCATTTTGCCCCCACGCCCTTGGCTGCCGCGAATCTTTTTAAGGAAGGTGTTTCCCGCCAGGCGGTGTTCGTCACCGGCAATACGGTGGTGGACGCGCTCAACGATCTGCTGGGTTTAAAACCCGGGGCCCGAATGCCGGCGCTGCCGGAGCGGGTGGTGGTCACGGCCCATCGGCGGGAAAATTTCGGTCCGCCCTTGCGGGAAATATGCGCGGCCTTGAAAACCCTGACCCGCCGCTATCCGGGCGTGGAATGGGTTTTTCCCGTACACCCCAACCCGGAAGTGAAACGGATCGTGGCCCGGCACCTCAAGCCATCACGCGCCAATCTGCGCCTGGTGAAACCCCTGGACTACCCGGACTTCGTGCGCTTGCTCGCGCAATCCCGGCTGGCGGTCACGGACTCCGGCGGCGTCCAGGAAGAAGCCGCCGTGTTGGGTATCCCGCTGATTGTCATGCGGGCCGCCACCGAACGGCCGGAGGCCTTGGGCGCGGACGGATTTTTGGTGCCGCCGGAACACCGCGCTTTGGTGGCGCGAGTCTCCGCCTGTTTGGCCCAAAGCAACAAACCCAGGCAACTGCGCGTCTCGCCCTTCGGGGACGGGCGCGCTTCCGAACGCATAGTTGGGGCCCTCGCATGGGCACTTGGGAGGGAAACGAGCAGACCAAAACCCTTTAGCTAGTTCTTGTTGTGGAAAGGGCACTTTTGTTTTTTTAAAATTCCTCTCCCCTTCGTTCCCGCCCACCAAGTCCTAGGAACCTGTCGGACTTTCTCCTCAGAGACGGTATAATAGCGCCGTCATCCCCCTTTGCAAAAGGGGGAAAACACACAGGCACCTTTATTCGTGAGCCATTCGGAGCGGTATTTGGATCTTTCGAAGATTTAAGTCCGACAGGCTCCTAGGGAGGGGCTTATAAAAAGGCTTTTCCACAACAGGAACCAGCTATTCAACGAAGGGGACCTACAAACATTGAAAGAGATGAACCAAACGATATTGAAGTTTGAAAATTTCCCGATGTGAGATGGCAAGTTTTGTTTTGCCTGGCCTCGATGCAATTAAGCTATTTTGATCGTCAGTTTTTTCCCTAAAGCCGCCGCAACTTTCTCAAGCGTGGACAATTTAATGTCGTTTGCATGATTTTCGATTCTGGAAATCGCGGTTTTTTTCGTGTGCAGGCGATGGGCCAGTTCTTCCTGGGTCAAACCCGCCTTTTCCCGGCTTTGGCGCAAAAGCACGCCCACTTTCATATCTTCATACCCGGTTTCAAAACCCCGGTTAAAGGCAGCGTCAGTTTTTCGTCTTTTGGTAATATATTTGGATAAGTCGCTCATGATGATCTCCCAATCCGATTAAAATAATCTTGCCGATATTTTTGTGCTCTTGCAATCTCGTTTGCCGGCGTCTTTTGCGTTTTCTTCACAAAGCCATGAGTTAACCAGACTTCGCGCCCTATGAAGAAAGCAAATAGGCGATAAATATTCGACCCTTGTTTAATGCGACATTCCCATAACTCATCCGTACCGGCGAGTTTTTTTAAGTATAGGGCCGGAATTATTTCCAGTTCTTCGATCAGTTTTAATACCCAAATTATTTTTTGCGCAGCTTTGCCCGGTAATGAGTCCAGGAAGTTTTCAATCGGACATTTGTCATCACGGGTACGATAGAATTTTATTTTCCTCGGCATCATGTTAACTCCTGAGTTAACTATTGTCAATGGCGATGTTTCCGAAAGAGCTAAGAGGGTGTTGAAAAAGTCTACTATCCGTCCGGACCAGAAAGTGCTCTTGGGGTCCGGGTGAGCAAGCGTTGAGGAAATCCTTATCCGCAAAAGGATTTCCGATTCGAGCGAGCCTCTCCGACGAGAGCGGCTTGCGCACCTGGGCCGCAAGAGCTGATCCACCGGGGTTTTTCATCACCTACTAATTAAAGTTAGACCGGTATCCGGGAAAATGATTGCGGAATAGATGGCCAATTTATTGATGTTTAGTCGGGGCACGATATATCGTGCCCCGACCCTTGATCTCCCGGCCCCCGCCCCCAGGGGTGGTGGTTTAACCTTTTTTTACTTAGTGTGATAATCCCGATTTTATACTATAATTCACCCGAGAGAGTCCGGCTTTTGCTGAGACTGAGGATTTAAGTTTATTAAGGAGTGGTTATGACCCGCGAACGCTTACGCCGCCTTTGCGACCAGGGCATCCATCTTTCGTTGATCGCCATGTTGCTGGTGATCCCCCTGGTTTTCTATACGTTCGCTTATGATGTTTTCGAGTACAACAAAATCACGGCTTTTCGTCTGCTCTCACTGCTGGCTCTGTTGGCGTATCTGACCAAACAGTTGTTGCTCTCCCGGGAACCCGTCAAAGCTTCGCCGTTGTGGCCGCCGGTGATTGCCATCGGCATCACGTCCCTGCTTTCCACGATTTGGACCAACAACTTTGCCACCAGCATCTTCGGCGTCTATGAGGATTTTGAAGGCATCTTGACCATCGCCAATTACATTCTGCTTTTCTTCCTGGTCAATCAGCACTTGCGTCATTTCAATGACGCCCGGAAGTTTTTAACGGCCGTGGTGGTGGCCGGGACCTTGGCCGGCGGGTACGGCGTGGCCCAGAATTTCGGGTTCGATTTCATCATGTGGAACCCGACCACCTACTCGGCGGCGCGCATGTTCGGTACCCTGGGCAACCCCAATTTTCTGGCGGCTTTCGTGCTGATGTGCCTGCCTGTCGCCGGCATGCTCTTTCTCATGGCCCGGCGTCCGGCTTTAAAGACTTTGCTGTTGCTGATGTTTTTGGAAATGGCCGTGAGCATCATTTTCACCAAGAGCCGCGGCGCCATGTACGCTTTAGCCGGGCAGTTGGTGGTGCTGGTGGCGTATTTTATCTATGATTGGCGGCACAACGATAACCAGCTTTGGAAGGGGAACCGCCGCTGGCTCGTCGCCTTGGCGCTGGCCGCCGGGTTGACCCTGTTGCTGCCCAATGTGCGTTCCTCCATCGTGGTTTCCGTGGAGCGCACCGTGGCGACGTTGAACGTCAAAGAGATTCACATCACGCCCCGGCTCTACATTTGGCGCAGCGCCCTGCAGATGATCCGCGATCATCCGTTGCTCGGAACGGGCTTGGACACGTTTCAGATCACGTTTCCCAAATATCGCTTGGCCGAGTATTGGCGTTTGGAATGGAACGGCACACCGGAAAAAGCGCATAATTTTTTCCTGCAAATCGGAGCCACCACGGGTTTGCTCGGGTTGGCGGCCTGGCTCTGGCTGATCGGCCTGTATTTTTTCAAACTGATCCGCCAACTGCCCGGTCTCTCTCCGCCGCGCCGCCATTTGGCGGCGGCTATTGGGCTGGCGCAGGTCGGTTTTCTAGTCCAGAATCAAGCCAATTTCACGGTGCTTTCCTACGGTTTGTTGTTTTGGTTTTTCTTCGGCATGGGTTTGAGCCTGGACCGCGAAGAAGCGCCTGCGGAGATGGCGGTGAAAAAGTCCGAGGTCTTCAACTTGGCCAAGGTGCCGTTGCCGGAATGGCTGCTTTATTTGGCGGCCGCGGGTCTGATTTTTCTGGGTTTGGTTTTTTCTTTCCGGCTTTGGACGGCGGATCTGTATTTCAAGCGCGGCATCATCATGCTGACCTCCGGCTACCCGGAACAGGCGGCGGCGGATTTGGCCCAGAGCGTCGCCCTGCATCCCTACCGCGAAATTTACTGGGTCAAATACGGCATTGCGTATGAAGAAGCCGCCAAACGGGCCGGCGCGCAAAAGGAATTGATTTTGCAAAAAGCCGTCGAGATTCATAAGCACACCATCAAGATGAATCCGTTAAACGGCTATAACTTCAACAATTTGGGGCGCGTTTATAAGTACTGGGGCGATTACCTGAACCCGGCCAAACTCAAGGACGCCGAAAACGTCTGCGCGCAGGCGAGCCGCCTGGACCCGTTCAACGTCTATTTTGCCCTCGATTTGACGGCCGTCTATCTTTCCGAACAGCGCTACGCGGAAGCTTGGGCCATTGCCGAGAAATTGGTCAAAGAATTTCCGGATTTCGCCCTGCCGTACTCCTATCTGGGATATATTCGGCTGTTGCAGGGAGACACGAACGGCGCTTATCAGTATCTGAACACGGCTGCGCAGAAAAATTGGCGCGGGGATCTCAACACGCAATCGAGCACCTTGAGCAACCTGGGCATTGTCCAGGCAAGGCGGGGCGAACTGGAACAATCCGCGGCTTCCTTTACCCGGGCCTTGGACCTGCGCCCCCAATACTTGGAAGCTCGGCTCAACCTGGCCGTGGTTTTGGAACGCTTGGGCAAGACCGGGGAAGCGGTTTCCGAATACCGCCGGATTCTCAGCGAGGCCCCGCAATATCCGCAGGCTGAAACGCTCAGGAAAAAAATCGCTTATTTAGAGAGGGGGAACGCCAAGTGAAGTGTCCCTTTTGCGGTTTCCAGGAAGACAAGGTTGTCGATTCGCGCTCGAGCAAAAACGGGTTGGCGATCCGTCGGCGTCGGGAATGCCTCCAGTGCGCCAAACGTTTCACCACCTACGAGCAGGTCGAAGAATTGCTCCCGGTGGTGGTCAAGAAGGACAACCGCCGCGAACCCTTCGATCGCTTCAAGATCATCGCGGGTATGCGCAAAGCCTGCGAGAAACGCCCGGTTTCCACGGACATGCTGGAGCGGGCCGTAGACGAAATCGAAAAAGCGCTCCAGAACAAAATGGAGAAGGAAGTGGCCAGCACGGCGGTGGGGGAACTGGTGATGCGGAAATTGGCCGAACTCGACGAAGTGGCCTATGTGCGCTTCGCCTCGGTTTACCGGCAGTTCAAGGACCTCAACGCCTTCATGGACGAGGTCAAAGACGTCATTGCCAAGCAGGTCAAACCCGGGACAGGGAAGAAGGCGTAAGTTTGATTGTTTGGGGATTAAGAAGTGATTTGTAATTGTGGAAAGTTCGTTTGTGTTTTTAATTTCCTCTCTCGTGGGAGAGGATAAAGGTAAGGGGCCAAGCCTTGAATGATAAGGCTTTTACCCCCTCCCCTTCCTCCCCTCCCACCAAGTCCTGGGGAGGGGAATAATAAAAGGCTTTTTGCGCCAAGGCGCAAAGGTCGCAA
>JAAXVQ010000504.1 GCA_013335425.1 Candidatus Firestoneibacteriota bacterium
CCCTGCTCGGCATTCGCCAGCTTGTGGAGTTCGCCCTGCAGGCCCGCCTCCTTCTGCCGAAGCTCTTCCTCGACCTCGATCCACAGAGCAATGGCACAACGACGCTTGCGGCGCACGCTGTTGGGATCCAGCGCCTGTGCGACGCTGAGCGACGTGGTGCTGCCGACCGTCGATTCAACGATGGACAGATCCTTCTTGGTGGCCACGGCCGTGGTGGAAGGGGCGCCGCCGCAGACCCAAATTTTTCCGCCGCAGATGGCTGAGGCCGCTTCATACAACGGTTCGGGCAAAGGCGTCGTCTCCACCCAGGCCGGTATGTCGCCGTTGACGGTATTGATCGCGCCGATGAAAATCCGGTTTTGCGCATCCGTCGACTGCCCGGTGGTGGAACCCCCGATCACGTAAATGCGTCCGTTGGAAATGACCGCATTGTGCCCCGCCAGCGGAATGGGCAGAGGGGCCGAGGCGGTCTGCCAGGCGCCGTTGGGAATATCGCCGTTGGGAGCGACCTGGGCAAAATAAATGGTGCTTTGCGAAATGTCCCCGGTATCGGATCCGCCGATGACGTAAATCCATTTTTCAAAACGGACGGCGGCCGGGCGATAAAGCGGGATGGGCAGGGACGCGACGGCGGTCCAGGTGTTGGGGGTGTAGAGCGCCTTGATTTGTCCGTCATAACCGAAGATTTTTCCCCAGTAGACGCTGGAAAGGGTCGTGGCATTGGCACTACGGCCGCCGATGATGTAAAGGCGCCCATTGACCGCCAAGCTGGCGTGGCCGTAGGTTGGTTGCGGCAGGGTAACCAATTTGTCCGGGTCCCATTTTTCGATGCTGCCATCGGATTGAATGTTGCCGAAATGAATGGAGGAGAGCGCGGTGTCGGGCGTTGAGCCGCTGATGCCCGAGGTCGCATCCGCCGTGCCTTTGCCGCCGCTGATGTAAACCTTGCCGTTATACACCACGGAACTGGCTAAATACAGCGCGCTGGTCGGTCCCGCAGAGGCGGTCCAGTTGTTGAGAATGGAAAACCGCGCCAACTGAAGCGAACCGGAGATGCCCTGGTTGATTTGGATATTGTCGTCAAACCCGCCCAAAAAATCGGTGGTCAGGCTGTCCGTAACCTGCTTGGCTTGGGCGGCCGGTCCCAGGATAAAGAAAATCCCCAGGAGGCCAAGGAACCCAACCCCCGTTCTACGCAGAACATGAAAAATAAAGTTCAAACCCAGAGCCCAACCTTTTGCCGCCATAGACGCGTATGCCTCCGGACCAGGATGGCGAGCATGGGTGTTGCCGAAACCTTCCGCTGAGGTCTATGAAGCTTACCCCAGGCAACCCGCGCCCCCCCAAAAAATTCGTGAACAGGTCTTACAATCAGCGAATCTCTTTTTTAGCAGTCTGCCCCGCCGCTTCCATCCGCTCCAAACGGTCCTGCATGCCCAACAGCAGGCGAATCAGGTCCGAAGCCAGGTAAAAAATCAAAAAATAAATTCCCCCCATCAGCAAAGCGCCCAAGCCAGCCAATTTATTGGCCCCTGCGCTTTTCCCGAAAAAAATCACCAGGGCGGCAATGATGCCCAAGCCGGCCATGGCATAAGATAAAACTTTGGTAATCCAGATAGAAATACGTAAAAAGGGATAATGATTGTCCATTTG
>JAAXVQ010000505.1 GCA_013335425.1 Candidatus Firestoneibacteriota bacterium
TCGGAGGTTTGAGCTTGGCCAAGGGGTAGCGCCAGCCCAGTTCCTGCCATTTGTGCACGCCCAGACGGTGGTAGGCGATCAATTCAATAAACGGTTTATCCGGCAAACCGGCGGCATAGCCGCCTAAGGCATCCAATTCCGCAGCCGAATCATTGATGCCCGGTAAAAGTACCCGCCGGATCACCAAACGTCCCGGAATTTTAGCCGCCCAACGCCCGAATTCCAAAACCGGCGCCAGAGGTTTGCCCGTGAGTTTCCGGTGCAACTTCTGGGAGGAAGCTTTGACGTCCAGCAACACCGTGTCGGTTACGGCCAGCAACCCCGCCCGCCGGGCTATCGGGCACGACCCGTTGGTATCCAAAGCCGTGGTCAGCCCCAATTCGTGGCAGAGGGCAAACAAGGCCTGTACAAATTCCGCTTGTTGCGTGGGTTCCCCGCCGGAAACCGTCACCCCGCCGCCGTGTTGCTTAAGATACGGCAACAACGGCTCCAGCCGTTCCCGCGCCTGCTCCAAGGTGATCTGTTGCGATCCCCGGCAAGTCCAGGTATCCGGGTTTTGGCAAAATTGGCAACGGTAGTTGCACCCCGCCAAAAAAAACACGCAACGCAGGCCCGGACCGTCGCGCGTGCCCAAGGTCTCGATGGAATGCAACCGGCCAATGAGCTGTTTCACTTAAAACGCCTCGTGGAACGTCCGCCGCAGGATTTCTTCCTGGTGCTCCCGTGAGAGCTTGGTGAAATGCACGGCGTACCCGGAAACGCGGATGGTCAGTTGCGGATATTTCTCCGGGTGCTTCATGGCGTCGTGGAGCAATTCACGGTCTAGGACATTGACATTGATATGATGTCCGCCTTTGGTGAAGTAACCGTCCAGCAAGCTGACCAAATTCCCAACCTGTTCCTGCCGGTCGCGCCCCAGGGCCGTGGGCACAATGGAAAAGGTATTGGAAATTCCGTCTTGCGCGGCGTAATAAGGCATCTTGGAAACCGAATTCAAGCTGGCCAACACGCCGTTTTTCTCGCGCCCGAACATGGGGTTGGCGCCGGGGGCGTAGGGCTCGCCGGCTTTGCGCCCATCCGGCGTGGCCCCGGTTTTCTTGCCGTAAAGTACGTTGCTGGTGATGGTTAAAATCGATAGCGTCGGCGTGGCGCGGCGGTAGATCGGATGTTTGCGCAGTTCGGTGATGAAGGTGATGATCAAATCGCGCGCGCGGTTGTCCGCACGTTCGTCGTCGTTGCCGAACGCCGGATACTCGCCGTGAACCTTGAAATCCTTGGTCAGCCCGGTGTTTTTATCCCGCATGGGCTCCACCTTGGCATAACGGATGGCGCAGAGCGAGTCCACCACCACGGAAAAACCCGCGATCCCAAACGCCATGAGGCGGTCCACTTCCGTGTCCAAAAGCGCCATTTGCGCGCTTTCATAATAATATTTGTCATGGCAGGCATGGATCACGTTCATGGTCTTTACGTATTGTTCAGCCAGCCAGGAGATGACGTAAATGAAATTTTCATGAACCTGGTCGTAATCCAAATAGCGTCCCTTCAAGGGCGGTACGTTGGGCACCACCTTTTCACCGTAAATTTCGTCGCGCCCTTCGTTGATGGCCATGAGCAGGGCTTTGCCCAGGTTGCAGCGCGCGCCGAAAAACTGCATTTGGCTTCCCATTTTCAGCAGGGAAACGCAGCAGGAGATGCCGTAAT
>JAAXVQ010000172.1 GCA_013335425.1 Candidatus Firestoneibacteriota bacterium
CGTCAAACGGGAACGTTCCAACCCGAACAAGCGCGCCCCGGCGAGGTTTACCTGGCGGAGCGTGCCCTTGTGGTCCAGGGTCAGATAGCCGATGGGGGCCAGTTCGTACAGGTCCGTGTAGCGTTCCAGACCCTCTTCCACCTCTTCCCGGGCCCGTTGCAATTCTTCGTTTTGCAGTTCCAATTCAATTTGGTGTACTTGCAGTTCCTGGATGAGCCGTTGCATTTCCACGGGTTTGGCCGGGGAAGCGCTGGTTTTTTTCAAACGCGCCTCCGCCCGCCGCCGCAGCCCTTCGGTTTTTTTTGGAAGGCCGGGTTTGGCTTTCATGTTTACGCCTCCGTGCCGGGCGGTGTTTGGCGCAAGGTCGCTTCCAGGGTCTTGGCGGCGGTGATGTCCACGAAGGTAATCACCACGCCGTCGATGCGGTTGTCCAGGGTGCGGTAAGGCATGATGCGCACCGAAAACCAGCGCCCGTCCAGGGCTTGAACCGGACGTTCCTTGAAAACCAGCGTCTGCAACACGGAGCGCGCGTCCTCGGCCAGCGCGGGGTAATCCAGATCCGAGGCAAGATCGGTGATGGGGCGGTTGACATCGCCCGGGATCAGTTTGATGAGTTTGGTCATCGGCGCCGTGAAGCGCCGCACCCGCAGTGCATCGTCCAAAAACAGCGTGGCGATGTCGGTGCTGTCGAGCAGGTTCCGCATGTCGTCGTTGGCGTGGGTGAGTTCGTCGAGTTTGGCCTGCAGTTCATGGTTGAGGGTTTGCAGCTCCTCGTTTAAGGATTGCATCTCTTCTTTGGACGTGGTCAGTTCCTCGTTGGTGCTTTGCAGCTCTTCGTTGCTGGATTGCAACTCCTCGTTGGCGGACTTAAGCTCCTCCTGCGAGGTCTGCATCTGTTCACGGGTCGACAGCAGTTCTTCCTGTGATTGCTGCAACAGCAGTTCCCGCTGGGCTGCGGCCAAAGGCAGTCCGGCTCCCTTTTTATTTTTGACCCCGGGGGAATCGGTCACGTCCGCAAACACCACCAAAATCATGCCCCGCAAGGCTTCGGGCAGGTTTAAGGCTTCAACCGTGATATCCACCTGCTGCGCCGTGCCGTGTTGCTGAAGCTTCACCCGGGTCTTGACAGGACGCGGGCGCTGGCGCAGCGCTTTGGGGAACGCGCTGTGCAATTCCCGGCGCAGCCCGGCCCGCGCCATGGCATGCACGTTCCAATTGGACTTGCCGGCGGCCGGTTCCAAATATTTTCCCGTATGTCCGCTCACATAGAGAATATCTCCCTGCGCTGTGGTCAGCACGGCGGCAGGCGCGAAGTATTCCAAAAGAAACTGGTCGGCCTGCGCTTGCAGGTTGATGACCGGCGCTTTCGAGGTCCCGGGCGTTTCCGACTGAACCGGGCGGATTTGGAACGCAGTGGGGAACTCGATGGGTTCGCCGTGCGAAACGACTTCCAAGCGCCGGTAGATCCGCAGCTTGCCGGTCACGTGGGCAAAAAGGCCGGCGGAGGTGCCCAGGGCTTCTGCGTTGCCCAGAAAAAGGATGCCGCCGGGATTGAGACTGTAATGAAAAAGCGGCAGGAGTTTTTTCTGCACCTCGGGAGCCAAGTAGATCAGCAGGTTGCGGCAGCTTATGAGGTCGAGTTTGGTAAAGGGCGGGTCCATGATGAGGTTTTGGATGGCGAACACCACGGTCTCGCGGATTTCCTGGCTTACCCGGTAACCCCGCTCGTCCGGCACAAAAAAACGCTGCAGACGTTCGGGCGTAACGTCGGCGGCAATGTTGGCCGGGTAAACGCCTTGGCGCGCCCGTTCAATGGAGTCCTTGTCCAAGTCGGTGGCGAAAATCTGCAAAGAGACGCTTCGGGGCGGGCGCGCTTCGGCGAGAATCTCCTTAAAGATCATGGCCAGGGAATAGGCTTCCTCGCCGGTCGAACAGCCTGCCACCCAGGCCCGCATCACCCCGCCGGAGGTGCGTTTGGTCAAAGCCGCGGAGAGCGTTTTTTTTAATTGCTCCCAGACGGTTGGGTCGCGGAAAAAGTTGGTCACGCCGATGAGCAGTTCCTTGAAGAGCAGGAGCGTCTCCTGCGGGCTTTCCTGCAGGTATTTGACATAACTGTCGATGCCGTCGATCTGGTGGAGCCCCATGCGCCTTTCAATACGGCGGTAGATGGTGCTGCGTTTGTACTGCGAAAAGTCGTGTCCGGTTTGGTTGCGCAGCAAAATGCAAATTTTTTCAATGGCACTTTGCGTTTTGGGCGCCAAGGTTTGGTCGGTGCCTATGCCGGCCGGCACATGCGCGCGGTAAGCGCTGATCTTGCCGGGCAATTCTTCGACCGGCACCACGACGTCCGCCACCTCGGCGTTGATGGCGCTGCGGGGCATGGCATCGAACTTGGCCGAGGCGGGCGCCTGCACGAACGTTGCGCCCCCCTGCTCCTTAATGGCGCGCAGGCCCAGGGTTCCGTCCGAACCCATGCCCGAGAGGATGACACCGAGGCTGCGGGCCTGCTGGTCGGCGGCCAAAGCCCGGAAGAAAAAGTCAATCGGTAGGCGCAAGCCGCGCGGCGCCGTGGGGGCGAGCAGGTGCAGGACCCCGTGCAGGATCGACAAATCATAGTTGGGGGGGATAACGTAAACCCGGTTGGGCGCGACCTGCTGGCGGTCCTTGATTTGCAGGACTTCCATGGAGGTGTTGCGTTGCAGGAGTTCCGCCAGCATGCCTTTGTGCGTCGGGTCCAAGTGCTGCACGACGATAAACGCCATGCCGCTGTTTTGGCGTACATGGCTTATGAAGAGCTCCAGGGCTTCCAGGCCCCCGGCGGAAGCACCGATGCCCACAATGGGAAACGCGCTGCCGTGCCGCCGGGTTGGTAGGGGCATTTCTGCCGCTCGCGGCTTGCCCACCTGGGGCGAGACCCGGGCCGGTGGCGCCAGGGTTTCCAGGGATGCGGTTTTGGACCAGCTTAAGAGTGCGTCTCGGTGGAAGCGCCAGTCCTTGCCCACCTTGAAAGCGGGAATCGCGCCCCGCCGGGCCAGGCGGCGAATGGTCTCCACATGTGCGTTGAGCAAGTCGGCCGCTGCTTGGGTGTTTAAGGTCGCTATTTTTGGTTTAGGTTTGGTATTAGATTTAGGCTTCATGCAGTAAACTCCCGAGGCTGAATAGGTAAAATATTCAATGAATAGTTGAGGTTAGTTGAGTTTGGCCCTGTTTTCACAACAAGTCAAGGTGTTTTATGGTTTACAGCAGGCAAGACCAGGTCGGTAAATTTTAAGTCAGAACCACCAACGGAAGAGGTTGATGTCTTTTAAAAAGAATTAAAACGTTCTTCATTATAGTATTAATGTTGGCAGACAACCGGCGTATTAAAATTATACTGGGAAAATTCCCGAGAAATTATAGAATAGGATTCAAGCCCCTTCAAACCACA
Source organism: Candidatus Firestoneibacteriota bacterium (assembly GCA_013335425.1). Lineage (GTDB taxonomy): Bacteria > Oederibacteriota > JAAXVQ01 > JAAXVQ01 > JAAXVQ01 > JAAXVQ01. The sequence continues at coordinate 3,428 of JAAXVQ010000172.1, forward strand.
GGCAGGTTTTTTAGGCGCGAAGATTATCTCGGGGACAAAGGCTATGGTCATGGGAGTTTGGGACGTTTTTAAAAAGCACACCTTAGCCGGTCACCCGGAACTCAACGATGAGTTCATCCGGGCGTTTGCGGGCGGGAATTACCGGTACTTTGTCTACAAATGGAAATTTGCCCGCGGCTTTTCCCAATGGAATTGGGCGGCGTTTTTTTTCGGACCCCTGTGGTTTGCCTTCCGGCGCAATTATTTTTGGGCTGGGGTATTGTCTTTGGGGCTGCTGACGGGAGATTTTTATTTTTCCGCCAACCCTTACCATGTCACGGTGACCGTCGAGGTCATGCTCTTTTCCGGGCTTTTCGCCAATGCCGTCTATTACCGTAAATTTCTCAAACTTCAGGCCGGCTTAAAGCGTGCGCAGCTGCACAGCGAACAACACTTGCAAGTCCTGCGGGGCTTGGGCGGGCGCGCCTGGCGGCCGGCCCTGGGATGGGGTATCGGGTTGGTCGGTCTTAATCTGCTGCTGCCGCCGGCTTTGGGCGTCAATCTTTTTTCCACCCGCGTACGGCGCGCGGAAGTTCAATCTTTTTTTTGGAGTCTGACCGATCCCGACCAGGGCACGCGGGAACTGGCGCTTTTGCGGGAGGATTATCAAAAGGCGCGCTTGGCGGGCGCGTTCGCCCGGAGTCTGACAATAAACGAGAACAGCTTGAAATTGGCCCTGCTGAAGCTGGGGCGCGACCACCCGTATACCATAGCCCTGCAATCGGATTTGATCGAGAACAAGCTCAACGCCGGCGCATACCGCGACGTGCTACCGTTGACCCGGGAACTCATCCGCGAGTACCAACTGCAATTCGGCCCGGAGCACATGTTCATGGCGTTTATGATGAACAACCTGGTTTCCAACTACCTCTACCAGGGGCTTTATGATCAGGCCAAGTCCGAGTGCTTCAACGCCCTGCTGATTCTGGAAAAATATTCCAAGAACGAAACGCACCCGGTGATCCTCACCCACCAAGCGGCCCTGGCCGGCAACCTGAGCGTCATTCAACAGGCTTACGGGCAGTACGACGAAGCTGAGAAAAGCGCCCGCGACGCGCTGCAAATGTCCTTACAGGCCGAGAAGGGATATTCGATCTACGGCTGCATCTACCTGGAGCGTCTGGGGGAGGCGTTGCTGGAACAGCGGAAACTCGATGAGGCCGAGGAACAGTTTCAGTTGGCCAAAGATCTGGTGAGCAGGACTTTGGGGCCGGGCAATCCTTTGGCCTCTTCCGTGTTTTTGAAATTGGGCGAGATTCGGCTTTGGCGCAACCAGTTGGACGCGGCCGAGCGTTTGTTTTTGCAGGCGCATGAGCTCAATGAACAGTACTACGGCGGCGCGCATATGGTCACGGCCGAATCCGCCTATGACCTGAGCCGGGTAACTTTGGCCGAGGGCAAACTGCAGGCGTCGGAAAAACACATTATCCGCTGCCTGGAAATCACCCGCCGGGCTTTGGGCGAAAACAACGCGCATTACGCCCGCTATTTGCTCCAGCAAGCGGAAGTGGATTTGATTAAAAACGATATGGTGAGCACCGAGCGGGAACTTAAAACGGCTTTGAAGATTTATACGGCGATTTTTGGTGAGCACAACCCGCGCCTGCTCGACCCGCTGGAACTGTTGCACACGCTTTATGTCAAAACCGGAAACTCGGGCGCGCAATGGGTGGTTGCCAATCGCATCCGCAACCTGAAAAACGCCGGCGAAGGTGAGACGCCGATCGGGGACTTCAGCGCGGGGATGCGCAAGCGAGTGGCCTTCGCCGCCGCGATCATCCACGAGCCGGAGATCCTCTTCCTCGACGAGCCCACCGCCGGGATCGATCCGGTGGCCCGACGGGATC
>JAAXVQ010000173.1 GCA_013335425.1 Candidatus Firestoneibacteriota bacterium
TTGCTGCCCACCATCATGCCTATTTTGGAAGATTTGAAAGGGTTGAAGTTCAAAAACAAAATCGGCGCGGCTTTCGGTTCCTACGGTTGGAGCGGCGAGAGCGTCAAGTTGCTGGAAGAAATTTTAACAGCCGCCAAAATCCCGGTGGTGGCCCCAGGGGTGCGCGCGAAATGGCAGCCCACTGCCGAGGACTTGGCCAACTGTGAAAAATTGGGAGAGGCCGTGGGCGCGGCGATTAAACAAAGCTGAAAAACACAGGCGGCAGGAACACGGTTCGACGCCGCGTTCCTGCCGCCCGATTTCACCTCACCCGCCGTCAGGATTGTCCGTGAAATTTATCCTCTTCCTTGCGAAAAAGAATATTAAACGTGGTCAACGAGCCGTAGCACCGCGTGATGTATTGTTCCAGTTCCACTTTTTCCACGTCGTCCAATTTGGGATGGTTGTTGATCTTTTGCTCCAGCACCCGCAGTTTCTCCCGCACCGAAATCACCTTTTTGAAAAATAATTCCAAGGAAATCTCCACGGGTTTCAAGTCCGGGTTGGAGGGTTTTAAGACAAGGGTGCCGTCGTTCCATTTATTGGCCATTTCCACGTCCCGCAGGCCCGCGAATTCGTTCTGGTTTTTAATCACCTGGCGCAACAGGGCTTTGACTTCTTCCATGGGAACCTCTTTTCGGGCGGACGTGGAAGTCCGCCCCTACGATATGATGATGCCGAAATCCGGGCGATTTGATTATGTTAAACCGCGCAAAACCATCGCGGCAAAATCCAATCAAGGCAATGACGTCAACCGACGTCTAAGGCGACCTGATGATCAGTTCTTCGCTCCGGGGGGTTTCTTTGCCTTCTTTGGTCAGGGCGCTCACCGAGAAGCGCCATAAGCCTTTGGGTAAATTCTTGAGGTAGACGAAGTTCCGCTTGTCAGGGGTGGGATTTATCCGGGTCATAGGGCCGTCGGCGCCCTTCCCCTGATAAACGTAATATTGCCGCCAGATGAGCCGATCGATCCAAAAAATCACGATGCCCTTGTTGGGTTTGAAATATTCCGGTTTGGCCGGCAAACGGCTCCAATCCTGGTGAACGCCGTTGAGCAATTCAAAGAGTCTTTTTTCTCCGGTGCGCATGTTCATTTGCGCAATTCTTTCGTTTTCCAGTTCGGCTTTCAGGGCACCGATGATTTTTTCACCCCGGGCGCGTTCCTGCGCGATCTTTTCGGCGACCTTGCTTTTGTTCGGCCCGTTTTCATACCAATAGAAGGTCCCCGCTGCGCCCAGCCCCAGGCAAATCAGGGCGGTAAAAACAAAAGCGACCCATACCCACGCCTGCGCGGACCGCCGTGGGACCAAAGGCGCTTCCAGGTCCCGCCGGTATTCGTTGAACCTTACCCTCGGCCGGGCCGCTCGATCCGTTTCCGGACGGCTTAAACGCGCATTTCTGGTTCTGGGCGCCGACAGAGGTTCGGAAACAGTCCTCTCCCTCCGGACGGATTTAGCGCGCGCTTTTCCCTGATTGGGATTTTTTTCCCGCGAGTCGGCCTTGGCGCGGGTTTTTACGGGGGGTGGTGCGGGCGGCAACAATTCGGACATGTGCGTGATTTTTGCGCGGAACGGATCGCGCTCCCCGGGCTCATCGTTTTCATCCAAGGCGTCCTCAGACTCTGCTTCTTCTGCCTCAGGCTCCTCAGCCTCAGGCTTCACAGCCTCAGGCTTCACAGCCTCAGGCTTCACAGCCTCAGGCTCCTCAGCCTTGGGTTCCGCGGTCTTCGGCTCCTCAGTTGGAAACACGTTGCCCATTTCCCGGTCCGGAGTTTCCTTCGCGGTTTCAATTTCAATCGGCGGTATCTCCGCCTTGGTCAAATCCACCGGCTCGACCCCCGCTGAATCTGCGTTGAAATCCAACGTGAGGTTCTGCCCTGCCGGGACAATTTCAGAAGCGTTTAAAACCGTATGTTCGTCCCCGCCCTTTGCCTGCGTGTCTTCCAGGTCGATGGTTCCAGCCCGTTCCACATGAGAGAGGCCCGGCGTATCCAAGGCATCGGGCTCGTCCAAAATCGACGCCCGCGCCGGAAACACGGGCTTTATGGCCGATAACGGTGGTTCGGTTTTTTCCGGACCCGGTTCCGGTGTCGCGTCGGTGACACTTACGGACGGTTCAATAACCGCTGCGGCGGGCATCTCGGGGGCTTGCTCGGAAATAAATAAAGGCAAAACCTGTGCGGAATTTCCTTCAACCTGCGGGGTGCTTTCCACCATCGGGGTTTCAACCGTCGGGGCAGGGGGCGGAGTCTCGGAGGCAACCGGCGGAGGCGGGGCTTCAGCCGGCGTCGCTTCCGGGTTTTCCGATCCCGAAACCCCGGGCTCCGTCTTTTTCCCGAACCATTTTTTAACCCCGTCAAAAAAAGCCATGGATTTTCCCTTAACCGGACTTATGCAATCAGGAAAATTATAATCCATTCCAAGGTAAAAGTCATTTCTTATCCCACGGAGGGATCAGGCTTTGAGGGTTTTTAAGAAAACCAGGCGGTCGTCGTCGTCCGCATAGAAAAAAGGAATCCGGGCCACGAGGCGGTAAGCGTGCCTTGCATAAAAAAGCCGGGTGGTTTCATACAAGGGGCGCGACGAGGTTTCCACGTAAATATAATCTCCGCCCTGCGCCCGCATGCTCGTTTCCGCCGCCAGGAGCAGGCGGGAACCGAGCCCCTGCCGGTTAAAGTCACGGTGCACGCCGATCCAATAAAGGTCGAAGCGGCGCTCGGCCATGCCGATGGGACCAAAGCAGATATAGCCTGCCAAACGCCCGGCCACGTCCGCCAGGATGAACTGATAATCGCTGCGATCACCCTTGGCCAAACGGTCGTCGACCAGCTCCAAAGCGACCGTAATCTCATGTTCGTAAAAAAATCCCGTCGAACGCAGCAGGGCGGGAAGCTCCTCCCGGTCCGATGCCTGCGGTTCCGTGCGCAAAGCCGCCGGCAGCGCTTCCCCGTCTTGGTTCAGCATGTCGACGTCTCCTTCCGTCGAACGGCGGCTTGGATGATCGTTTGCAACACGCCGGCCGGAGAAAGTTCCGCATGCTCCACGGCAGCCATAAAGCCCGCGTCCGGGGAAAGGCAGGGATTGGTGTTCACCTCGATAATCTGCAAAACCCCACCGGCGTCTTGGCGAAAATCCACGCGGGCATAACCATTGAGGGAAAAAACCCGCCAGCACTCGCGGGCCAGCCGCGTCAATGATTGTACCAAGGCGGGTTCCTCCACAAAGCGGCGCAGGGTGTGTTCGTCTTCAAAACAGCCCGGCTCCCATTTGGCGCGATACGTCAAGATCTTCGGTTTGTCTTCCGGCCAATCGCCGAAAACCAACTCAGCCGGCGGCAGAACCTCCACGGTCCCGTCCTCCAATTCGCGCAGGGCAACATTGAACTCGCGCCCCTCGACGAACGTTTCCACCAACCAGGTTTGTTTTCCGCCCGCGAGCCAGCGCCGGTGAAGTTCCCCTGCCAGCCGGGCAGGGTCACGGATCACGGAATCATCGTCTATGCCCAGGGAGGCATCCTGCCAGGCGGGTTTGCAGATCACCGGCAACGCCGGATGCTGGCCGACTTCCCCGCGATAGAGGAACCAATCCGGGGTGGGTAATCCGGCCGCCCGCAACAGGGCTTTGGCCGTGTTTTTATCGGTCGTGGCCGCAATGGCGGGCAGATCCGAACCGGTATAGGCCCAACCCGAAAGTTCCAAAAGCCCTGGAATAGCCGCCTGCTGGCGGTCGTCGCCGGGCCAGCCTTCCACCAGGTTAAAAACCACATCCGGCCCAAACGCCGCCAACTCCGCACGCACGCCTTCCCACCCCAAAGCCGCGGGCCAGACGAAATCGCGCACTGCGGCGCCCGCGGGTTCCAGATGCCGGCGGATCCAGTTCGCCTGGGTCCGGGCGTCTTCGTCATCGGCTTGACCGGGGAGCGGTTCCAGGTACAACAACGCCAGCTTCACGAAGTCCCGTGCGCAAACCGGAGAATCTGTTCCACCCGCGCCCGTCCCGGGAACGTGCGCCGGGCGGCCGAGGCCACGATGGCCCCGATCAACTGCGCATATGTCCAGCCGGCCTGCGTGCTGAGAATAGGGAGATCCGAGTGCGTGGGGTGCAGCCCGGCCAAGGGGTTCACTTCCAAAAAGTGCAACTGCCCATTTGCGTCTGCGCGCAAATCCACACGTCCGGCATCGCGGCAGCCGAGGGCGCGGTAAGCGGCCAAAGCCAGGGTGGCGGCGGCGTGCAGCCAAGAAGGTTCCAGCAAGGGACGGTAGGCAACACGGTCTTCGCAATATTCCTTGTTGGCGTAGGTGTAAACCCCGGGGTCGGCATTGGCCAGCAAAACCACTTCCATGGCCCCCACCACCCGGGCTTCGTCGCCCGTGCCCACCAACCCCACGGTGAATTCCCGCCCGGGCAAAAACTCCTCCACCAACACGGGCTGTTGATAGGTGGTAAGCAACCGTTCGGCATAACGTGCCAAGGCGCCGGGATCGCGGACGACCGCCTCAGCGGTAATGCCTTTGCCCGTGCCTTCGCATAAAGGCTTGACGAACACCGGGTACCCTTGCTGCCAGCGTTCGGGAAGCGTCCGACACTCCTCGGCCGTGGCGGCCGTGAGGAACAAAGGCGTCCGCAGGCCGGCCGCGTGGATAATCTGTTTGGCCAGGGCTTTGTCCAGGGTCAACGCGAGGGTAAGCGGATCGCTGAAGGCATAAGGGATCTGATAGGCTTCCAACAAGGCAGGCACCTGCGACTCACGGTTGCGCCCGAAAAGACCTTCGCAAATATTGAAAACCAGGTCCCAGCTTTGCCCGGCGCACAGACGGGGGGCCAGGGCAAACACGTTCCCCAAACGCTCCACCTCATGCCCCAACGCCGTGAGCACGGCGGTCAAGGCTTCCAGCGTGGCTTCACTGTCGAATTCGGCAACGTCCTCTTCGGAAAAACCCAAAGCCGCGTAGTCGCGGCGCGAATCATACGTCAAACCAATCTTCATTTAAAGCCTCCCAAAAATCAACTGTCTCATCCAGCAAATGTAAGCCTGATCCAATTACATAACGTTCCAGCTTTTCCCGCCGGTTTATATTCGCTCTTTTTTCTTTTTCCGCCCCGGGCGGGGCGTTTCGTCTTTGCGCAGGCGCTCCTCGATGTCCCGCACAAAGGGCGATAGCTTGCGGGCCTCGGCTTTTCCGAAAACCCGGCGCTGTTTGGCGCAGCTGAGATAGAGCCGCTGCCGGGCGCGGGTCATGGCCACGTAAAACAGACGCCGCTCCTCCTCTATA
>JAAXVQ010000174.1:0-4284 GCA_013335425.1 Candidatus Firestoneibacteriota bacterium
CTGGTTTTCGCCGTTGTCACGAGCATACTGGCCATTTGGCAATTCCGGAAGAGCCACGGATGAGCCCACGGGTTTTAGTGCCCGGCAGCGTGTTGCTCGATATTTACGCGGATACGGGCGCGCGTTTCCTGGGTGGGGCGGAGTTCAATTTTGCTTATCATGTGCACCAATTGGGCATGCCTCTCGATTTTCTCGCACGCGTGGGGGACGATGAAACCGGACGTTTTATTTTGACCGAGTTGTCCCGGCGCGGTTTTCCCACGGCCGGGATTCAAACGGATCCGGTCAAACCGTCCAAAACCGTGGTGGTGCAAAAAAACAGCCTGGGGCAGCCTTCCTATTGCATTCCTGTAAACGTAGCTTCCGAGTATCTGGAGTTTCCAGCTTGGGCTCCCGGCGAACTGGAGGCGTATGACCTGGTTTATTTCGGCACCTCGCTGCAACACGGTCTGCAAAGTCGCACCACCTTGCGGCGACTTTTGGCGCAAAGCCGGGGCATAAAGTTTTGCGACCTGAATTTACGCCCGCCGAGATACACGGAAGAAACCGTGGCATATTCCCTGCAGATTTGTGATTTTTTAAAACTCAACCACGAAGAACTGGACGTGGTGGCCCGTCTGTTTGACCTTGCCGGCAACCCACGGGAACGTCTCAGCGCCTTGGCGCGCCGGTTTGATTTGGACGGCATTTGCCTGACCTTGGCCGAGCAGGGAAGCCTGCTGTTGCAAGGCGGCCGCTTTTACGAAAAGAGATTGCTTCCCACGACTGTGGTGGACACCGTAGGCGCCGGGGATGCGTTTTCCGCCATGCTGGTCGTCGGGCTTCTACAGGGATGGGCGCCGGAGAAGTTGTTGGAGCAAGCAAGCGATTTGGCTGCCGCCGTCTGCCAAATACAAGGCGCCGTATCCGCAGAAAAAGAATTTTACCAGGCGTTTGTCACGTAGGGGCGTATTGCGATACGCCCCTACGGTTTTGTTTTTGGGCTGGAAAGGATGTTTTTATCACTCCCCTTGAGGGAATTCTGAAAATGATGTAGGGGCGTATTGCGATACGCCCCTACGGTTTTGTTTTTGGGCTGGAAAGGATGTTTTTATCACTCCCCTTTGAGGGAATTCTGAAAATGATGTAGGGGCGTATTGCGATACGCCCCTACGATATGGGTTAAATAAAAAATATGGTAAATAAAATTGATTAGAACACCATGAGCCGATAGCCGATTCCGGGCTCGTTGATCAGCAGGCGCGGCGAGGCGGGGTCAGTTTCGATTTTCTTGCGAAGATGTGCCATATAGACGCGCAGGTACTGGGATTGTTCTTCGGCTGCCGGCCCCCAGACGTCGTGCAGCAGTTGGCGGTGGGTGACGATCTTACCGGCATGCCGGATAAGCACGCACAGCAGGGAATACTCCGTGGGGGTTAAGTGCAGCTCCTTGCCCTTGAGACCGGCCGTCCGTCGTACGAGGTCTACTACCAGGGTGCCGGATTTGAACACCGGTTGGTCGGGTTCGGGGTGCGCGTGACGCCGCAGCGCGCGTAAACGGGCCAGCAATTCTTCAGTGTGAAAAGGTTTGGTCAAATAATCGTCCGCGCCCAAGTCGAGAGCCGCCACCTTGTCCCCAACTTCCTGTTTTACCGAGAGGATCAACACGGGGATGCGGCTCCACTCACGCAGGCGTTTTAACACTTGCAGCCCGTCCAAGTCCGGCAACCCCAAATCCAAAATAATGATCTCCGGTTTCTGGGAAGCGGCATCGATTAAACCCTGCTGGCCGTTCTCGGCTTCGCGCACCAGAAATCCCTCGTGCTCCAAAGCCAGACGCAACAGGCGGCGGATGGGTTTTTCATCGTCCACAATCAGGGCCGACGGCTTGGCGCTCATATCAAGGGGGTCTCCGCATCCAACGGGGTTACGGTTACGGGCAAACGCACCGTAAAGGTGGCGCCGCGGTCCGGGTTGTTCTCGGCTGTGATCTCGCCGCCATGCGCCGCCACCAGCGCTTTCACGATGGCCAGGCCCAAGCCTGAACCTCCCGGTTTGGCATTGGGGCCGCGATAAAATTTTTCAAAAACCCGGTTCGGGTCGCCTTCGGGCAAACCGGGTCCTTCATCGGATATGCGCACAATGAGGGTTTGACCGTCCATATGCGCCGAAAGGCGGATCTCGCTGTCTTCCGGGCTGTAAAGCGCGGCATTGGTCAGCAGGTTGGAAAATGCGTGCACCATGAGACCGAAGTCCAGTTTCACCAAGGGCAGTTCGGGGCTCAAACTGCCTCGCACTTTGTGATGGGACAAAACTTCCGCCACCTGTTCCCGGGCCGCCTGCAGCAGTTCGGCAACTTCACACCAGTTGAGTTCCAGTTTCAAACGCCCGCTTTCAATACGGGACATGCCCAGCAGGTTTTCAATGGCGCGGCGCAGGCGGATAACCGCGCCCTGGATTTCTTCGGTCAATTGCCCGGCGGGATCCTTCTCGGAAACCTGACGCTGTTTGAGATTTTCCGCGGCCGCGGTTATGACCGCCAGGGGCGTTTTCAACTCGTGGGAGACCGAATCAAGAATGACTTTGTAAAGTCGTTCGGATTCTTCGACCAGCTGCGCGCGCCCGGCTTGCTGGATAAGGCGGTAACGTTCGACCATGACCGCGGCCTGGTCGGCGATGGCCTCCGCCAGTTCGCGTTCTTCCAAAGCCAGGCTTTTGCGTTCCGCCAGGCGCAGGACGAGCACGCCGAATTTGGTTTTGGTGGTATGCAGGGGCAGATAAAAGTTCTGGGAATCGGGCAGGGAGTCCGTAAAGCGCCCGGCGGGACGATTGTTCAGGTAAGCCCAGGTCGCCACGCCGATTTCTTTCTCGTTTAAAGTCCAATCCGCGTTGGAAAATTTTTGCTCCAGTTGTCCGCCTTCGTTGGCGAGCATCACAGCCGCCGGCGCCTGCAACAAGGTCTCGATTTCCTGCAGGGTTCGGCGCAAGCCGTCGTCCAAGGTGGTGCTCTCCACCGCGCTTTGCGCGATCCTAAAGAGGGCTTGAGTGCGTTGATCGTGTTTGCGTTCCGCCTGTTCCTGCAGGCGCAATTTATAAGTGAGCTGTCCCATGACCAGGGCGATGATGTAAAAAAGCAGGAGCATCAGCAAATCGGGCAGCTGACCGATACGGAACGTGAAGCGGGGCGGGATGAACATGAAATCCCACAGCAAGGCGCTGGCCGTGGCGGTCCATAAGATCGTGAGACGGTGAAACCGCGTGGCCAGAAAGACCACCAGCGAGAGATAAATCAGAGCCACGGCCCAATAGCCGATGAGGCCCAAGGCGAGCCAGCAAGCCAAGGTTACTCCTGCGACCGCCAACGAGCCGATCCATAATTCCTGCAGCCAGGATTTGACGGTTTCGGAACCGATCCGGGGGCGGGTCGCAGACGGAGATTTTTCGGCGCGGACCACATAGATGTCAATATCACCGCTGCGCTGGATGAGTTGGTCGACCAGGGAACCGCCCTGGAAAAAGCGCTGCCAGCCGGACGTGGCCGTCTTGCCGATGATGATCTGGGTGGCGTTATGTTCCCGCGCGGCTTGCAGCAAGGCGCCGGCCACGTCTTCGCCGGAAGTCAGCACGATTTCGGCTCCCAGCTGCCGCGCTAAAGACAAGTTTTTGGATAAACGCGTTTTTTCCTCGTCGCTGAGAGGACGCGGACTTTCCACATAGACCGCCACCCAGGGGGTGTCCAAAGCGGCCGCCACCCGGCGGGTCCAGCGGATGAGCTTTTCGGAGAAAGGACTGGGTCCCACGGCCACCAAGGGGCATTCATTGGTTTTCCAGGGGCCGGCAATTTGCTTGGATTCCATGACCCCGCGCAGGGTTTGGCCCACGCGTTCAGCCGTTAAGCGCAGGGAAATTTCCCGCAAAGCGGTCAGGTTTTCCTCACGGAAAAAATTATTGGCCGCGGTCGCGGCTTTGTCGCCCAGGTAGACCTTGCCTTCGTGCAAACGCTCCCTTAGTTTTTCCGGAGTCAAATCGATCAGTTGGATTTCATCCGCCCGGTCGATCACCGAATCAGGCACGGTTTCGGCCACGCGGATGCCGGTGATGCGTCCCACCGCGTCCACGCGGCTGTCCACATGTTGAATGTTGAGTGTCGTATAGACATTGATGCCGGCTTCTAAAATTTCCAACACGTCCTGATAACGCTTCGGGTGGCGGCTTCCCGGAGCATTGGTATGCGCCAGCTCGTCCACCAACACGATCTGGGGACGCCGTGCCAAGACGGCATCCAAATCCATTTCCAAAAGGGTC
>JAAXVQ010000174.1:4294-5306 GCA_013335425.1 Candidatus Firestoneibacteriota bacterium
GATTCGACCCGGCGCAGGGGAATCAAGGGGAGGTCATGGACCAAGGCTTCGGTTTCAGCCCGCCGGTGCGTTTCCACCACGGCGGCGGCGACCTCAAGACCTTCCAAACGCCGCTGCCGGGCATCCTGAAGCATGGCAAAGGTTTTGCCCACGCCGGCACACATGCCCAGGAAGATTTTCAGCTTGCCGCGATTGTGTTTAACCTCGGCCTGCTGAATGGCCGAGAGCAAAGCATCGGGGTCGGGACGCGGAAGATCGGTCATGATGGCCTATTTTAGCGTATCGAGTTCCAGATTGAGAAGTAAAACATTGACCCGGGCCTGCCCCAGGCAGCCAAATTGCGGGGCGGCGGTGTTGCGCGCAATCAGCGCTTTAAGTGCCGGGATTTGCACCGGGGTCAGCCCGCGCGCCCGGGCCACGCGCCATAATTGAAACTCTGCGGCCGCAGGACTGATATGCGGGTCCAAACCGCTGCCGGAAGCGAATACCAGGTCCGCCGGCACCGCCGCCGTGGCGGGCAGACCCTGGGCACTTTGAAGGGCGGCCCGGCGTTCCCCAACGGTTTTTCGTAAAGCCGGACTAATGGGTCCCCAGTTGCTGGCTCCTGACGGCGTGGTGGCGAAATCCGCAGCCGAGGGTCGAGGCCAAAAATACTTGGGATCGGAGAATTTTTGCGCCAGCAGCGCGGAACCCACGGTTTTCCCGGCGCGAGTCGTCAAGCTGCCGTATGCCTGGAGCGGAAAAATCGTCTGTAGCAGTCCGGTCATGGTCAGCGGGTAAATCAGGCCGGTCAACAGGGTCAAAAGCAGGAACAACCTTAAAGCGGTTCCCGTAATCGTTTTCATGAAGGTCTCCTTTTTATGCTTGAATGTGCCTTTTGAATTTTCATGGTAGGGGCGTATTGCGATACGCCCCTACAAGATCACCGGGCCCTTAAAAGCTGTTTGAACCAGCCTTTTGAATTTTCATGGTAGGGGCGTATTGCGATACGCCCCTATAAGATCACCGGGCC
>JAAXVQ010000506.1 GCA_013335425.1 Candidatus Firestoneibacteriota bacterium
CCTGGCCCCTCCCGCCAAGTCCTGGGGAGGGGAATGTTATGTGCAAAATTCAGGTGATAAGCTCGCTGATTTTCACTGCTGTCCAAAATTAAGAAGCTGATCTTATGAAAAAAGCCTATTTTTTCAGCGACGCCAATTTCCGCTGCCACTCGTGGGCGTACACGGGTTCGGGTCTGGAGGCTGGCGGTTTCCCGGCCGGTTTTCCCCCAGGCTTCCCGCCGCTGCGGGCCGGAACCGTCTTGTCCTGGGCGCTGCGCGGCACCGCGCCGCTTTTCATGGAGAGCGCCACCCGGCGCCGCTCCAAATCCACTTCCAGCACCTTGACCTGGACTTTCTGTTGAACTTTAATAAAGGCGTTGGCATCCTGGACAAAGGTGTCGGACAATTCGCTGATATGCACCAAGCCGTCCTGGTGCACGCCGATATCCACAAACGCGCCGAAATTCGTCACATTGGTCACGATCCCGGGCAAAGTCATGCCGGGCTGCAAATCCTCCAGGGCATGTACGCCCGGGGCGAACGCGAACGCCTCGAATTGTTTGCGCGGGTCGCGCCCGGGTTTGTCCAACTCGGCCAGAATATCAGTAAGCGTCGGCAGCCCGATGTTTTCCCCGACATATTTTTTCAAATCAATTTTATCGCGTACTTGCTTGTTGCCCATGAGCTCCTTCACCGAGCAACCGAGATCCCGCGCCATGGTTTCCACCAAGGCATAGCGTTCCGGATGTACGGCGGAAGTGTCCAGCGGATTTTCCGCCTGGGGAATGCGTAAAAAACCAGCCGCCTGTTCAAAGGCCTTGCTCCCCAGCTTGGGCACGTTTTTGAGCGCCTCACGCGAGTCAAAAGGACCGTGACTGTTGCGGTAGGTGACCACATTGGCCGCCATTTTTTCTCCCAAACCGGAAACATAGGTCAAAAGTTGCTTGCTGGCCGTGTTCACGTCCACGCCGACGGCATTGACGCAACTGACCACCACGTCGTCCAGGTTCTGCTTGAGCGCGCGTTGGTTCACGTCGTGCTGGTACTGCCCCACGCCGATGGACTTGGGATCGATCTTGACCAGTTCGGCCAGCGGATCGACCAAACGGCGGCCGATGGAAATCGCGCCGCGGACCGTGAGGTCCAGGTCCGGGAACTCTTCGCGAGCCACTTCCGAGGCCGAGTAAATCGAAGCGCCGCTTTCATTGACCATGATCACCGGGCACGTCAGTTCCAAAGCACGGACAAACGCCTCGGTTTCCCGGCTGGCCGTGCCGTTGCCGATGGCAATGGCTTCAATGCCGAACTTGGCAACCAGGGTCTTGACCTCCTCGGCCGCGCGCCCGGCCTGGCCTTCGCCCAGGGTCGGAAAAATCGTGTGGTTGAACAAAAATTTCCCTTGGCCGTCCAACACAGCCAGCTTGCAGCCCGTGCGGAAGCCCGGGTCCATGGCCAAAACCCGTTTGGGTCCCAAGGGCGGCGCCAACAGCAGTTCGCGCAAATTTTGGCCGAACACGCCGATGGCTTCCTCATCGGCTTTTTTCTTGGCCGCCACCATGACTTCCGCTTCCAACGAAACCGAGAGCAAACGCTTAAAGGCGTCTTCCATGGCCAGATAGACCTGGGCGCCGGCGGCATTGTCCGCTTTCACGTAATGGGCGCGTAAAAATGCCAGGGATTTGTCCTCCACCCCGCTCAATTTTAAAGTTAAAAACTCC
>JAAXVQ010000507.1 GCA_013335425.1 Candidatus Firestoneibacteriota bacterium
GGTTGTTCGCACTTATCGGCGCCGGTATTTTCGCGTCACCGTTAATTTGGCTGATGCTCAAGGATTATCAGCGCAAACGCCTGCTGGTGTTTTTAAATCCCGGCGCCGACACCTTGGGCTCGGGTTACAATGTCATCCAAGCCAAGATCGCCATCGGTTCCGGGCAGTTGTTCGGCAAAGGCTGGTTGGCGGGTACTCAGGGACAGTTGAAGTTTGTCCCTGAACACCACACGGATTTTATTTTTTCGGTTTTGGCCGAGGAGTGGGGCTTTATAGGCGCCCTCGTATTGCTGGGCTTGTTTGCGGTTTTTCTTTTGCAGGCCCTGCGCGTGGCGCGTCTGGCCCGGGACATGCAAGGCAGCCTGATTGCCGTGGGGCTTACCACCGTGTTGGCGGCCCAGGTGCTCATCAACCTGAGCGTGGCCTCGGGCATTCTGCCGGCCACGGGTATCACCCTGCCGTTGATTTCCTACGGCGGCTCCTCGTTGTTGAGCACGTATTGCATGATCGGCATTTTAATGAACATTTGGTCCACACGCATCGTGAAATAAGGCGGCCAGTTTGCGGAACTTGAACGGACACGAAAGGAATTCATGAGTCAATCCAAGCCTGATTATGCCCAGATCCTGCGGCGCGAGCTTTTGCCGCAGGTGCAGAAACCCGCGCGTTATATCGGCGGCGAATGGAACGAGGTGCGCAAGGATCCGCGGCAGGTGGCCGCGCGCGTGGTACTGGCCTTCCCGGATGTGTATGAAATCGGTATTTCCTACCCGGGCTATAAAATTTTGTACGAGCTGCTCAACAACTTGCCCGACGTTTACGCCGAACGCGCCTACTCGCCCTGGCCGGACCTGGAAGCGCTCCTGCGCGCCCGCGTTCTGCCTTTGTGTTCGGTGGAGACCGCCACGCCCTTGCGTGAATTTGATGTGCTGGGCATTACCCTTCAGCATGAACTTTCCTATACCAATATCCTCAACTTGCTCGATTTAGGCGGGGTGCCGCTGACTTCCCGGGAACGAACGCAGGGTCCCCTGGTGCTCGGCGGGGGTCCCGGCGCCGCCAATCCCGAACCGCTGGCCGAACTTTTCGACCTGGTCGTGTTGGGGGACGGGGAAGAAGTATTTCCCGAGATACTGGCACGGCAGCGCGCCCTGAAAACCGCGCCCCGGGCCGAATTGATCCGCGCGCTTTCCGAGTTGCCCGGGGTGTACGCTCCGGCGCGCTACCGTCCGGTCTATGCGGTTTCAGGAGAATTGGAGCGCCTGGAGCCGGAGGCCGGGGCGCCTTTTCCCGTGCGCCGCCGTACGGCGCCTGCGCCCGCCCTGCCGCAGCGTCCGTTGGTGCCTTACTTGGCCGTGCCGCACGACCGCGTGGCCACGGAGGTTTTCCGCGGTTGCACCCGCGGCTGCCGTTTCTGCCAGGCGGGCATGATCACGCGCCCGGTACGCGAGCGCGAAGCCCAGGAAGTCGTGGACCACGTACTCACCCAAGTGGCGCAGACCGGGTATGAGGAAGTTTCGTTGATCTCGCTCTCTTCGGGAGATTATTCCCAGATCCTGCCCTTGGTCAGGGCCCTGATGCGCTCGCTGCTGCCCCAGCGCGTGGCGCTTTCGTTTCCTTCCCTGCGGCTGGACTCCTTCCGCAGCGAACTGGCCGAGACCGTGCGGCGGGTGCGCAAGACCGGATTGACGTTCG
>JAAXVQ010000508.1 GCA_013335425.1 Candidatus Firestoneibacteriota bacterium
TCCGGGAGGATAAGCTCCCGATGTTTGCGGAAATAGTCCAGGGCCGTGTGCCTTGCGATTTGCAAAATCCAAGGTAAAAACGATTTTTGCGGATCAAACCGGTCAAACGCCTGCCAGGCTTTTAAAAAGGCCTCTTGGGTGAGGTCTTCGGCTGTTTCAGGCCGGCGCACCAAACGCCGGACATAATTGTAGACTTTAGGGAAATTGTCCGAAAGATGTGCGTGAAACTCCGAGCGGCGCTGCGACAGATCCACGGAATCCCCCAAACAGATGGCCGTCTCAATCCAAAAAAACTTCAAATAAAAAACTTTATCCGCAGATGACGCAGATGAGCGCATATAAAAGCACAAATGCGTAAACCGTTTCCCAAGTCTCACTTAACCTCACAGGCCGCTCACCTGCGGCAAATGAGATAGGTAGGAAAACTATGTCGGTTATTATACTATAGGATCATGAAACTTAAGGGGTTTTGAAAATTTTTGGCATTACGGGGAAAACATTTATGTTCACCCCGGCACGCTTGCTGCTTGACGTCCAAGGCTCTCTCATTCTAATATAAGGGCTATCTTTTTAATTTGGGAGGTTGTTATGGCCGATGAGAAATTCGATGCCATCGTCGTCGGGGCCGGCCCTTCGGGTCTAGCCGCGGCGATTACCCTGGCCAAAGCCGGCTTGGAAGTCGCGCTCTTGGAGCGCGGATCCTATCCCGGCTCGAAAAACGTCATGGGGGGCATTTTTTACCGGCACCCGCTGGAAACGATTTTGCCCGAATTTTGGAAGACCGCGCCGGTGGAACGCCCCATTGTCGAACAGCGCTTTTGGATGCTGGGAGACAACGGACACGTAGGCGGCGGCGTCCGCAGTGAAAAGTTCGACGGGGATAAACCCAATTGCTGGACCGTGCTGCGCGCCAAGTTTGACCGCTGGCTCTCGGAACAAGCCGAAGCGGCCGGCGTCATGCTCCTGGCGGAAACCAAGGTGGAGTCCCTGCTGCAAAAAGACGGCAAAGTCATCGGGGTGCACACGCTCTTGGACGACGGCGACCTCTATGCCGACGTGGTGGTCATTGCCGAGGGCGTCAACTCGATTTTGCTGCGCGATATGGGAATTCACCCGGAGATCAAAACCAACCAAGTCGCCACGGCGGTCAAAGAAATCATTTCCCTGCCCTCGGAAAAAATCGAGGACCGCTTCAATGTGGAAAAAGGCCAGGGCGTTTCCATTGAACTGTTGGGCTCGGCCAGCCAGGGCGGCATGGGTTTGGGCTTTTTGTACACCAACCGCGATTCCATCTCCCTGGGTATCGGGGTGCTGGTTTCGGATCTGGCTCGGCTCAAGCTCAAGCCCAATGACCTGCTCGAGGGATTAAAAAATCACCCCAGCGTCCGCCCGCTGATTGCCGGGGGAAAAACCGAAGAGTATCTCGCCCATTTCATCCCCGAGGGCGCCACCCTCGAGCAACTGCCGCTCCATGCGCTGGTCGGCCCTTACCTGTGGCTTGACCTGGACCAGCTGACCCCCAGCTCACTCACTGAGCTAAAAACCGGCTATCAGGGCGAGACGATTTTGTTCCTCACCTCATCCGCCGCGGTCGAGATCTCCGACGAGGTTTTCAAGGCGTTATTGGAGCTGCCCTGCCTGGTGTGGGTCATTGTACACGGCATTGAAATCCTGGGACACGAGCTGTTTTCC
>JAAXVQ010000175.1 GCA_013335425.1 Candidatus Firestoneibacteriota bacterium
TGCAGCGCTTGAAAGAGGCGGGGGAAAAAGCCAAGATCGAGCTCTCTTCGACCATTTCCACCGAAGTCAATCTGCCGTTTGTGACGGCCGACGCTTCGGGCCCGAAGCATTTGAACGTGACCCTGACCCGGGCGAAACTCGAGCAGTTGACCGGGAATTTGGTGGAGCGGACGCTGGGCCCCTTAAAACAGGCGCTGGCGGACGCGGGGTATAAAGCGGACCAAATAGATGAAGTGGTTTTGGTGGGCGGCATGACGCGCATGCCCCTGGTGCAGGAGACCGTCAAAAAGTTCTTCGACAAGGAACCGCACAAGGGCGTGAATCCGGACGAGGTGGTGGCCATCGGCGCGGCCATCCAGGCCGGGGTGCTCAAAGGCGACGTCAAGGACGTGCTGCTCTTGGACGTGACCCCGCTTTCCCTGGGGATTGAAACCTTGGGCGGCGTGACCACGCACTTGATCGAGCGCAACACCACCATTCCCACCAAGAAGAGCCAGGTGTTTTCCACGGCCGCGGACAACCAATCCACGGTTTCGATCCGCGTGTTGCAGGGCGAACGCGAAATGGCGGAGGACAACCGCACGTTGGGGCGGTTTGACTTGACCGGGATTCCGCCCGCGCCTCGGGGCGTGCCGCAGATCGAGGTGACCTTCGACATTGACGCCAACGGCATCGTGCACGTTTCGGCCAAGGATTTAGGAACG
The DNA here is from genome assembly GCA_013335425.1 of Candidatus Firestoneibacteriota bacterium. Classification (GTDB taxonomy): domain Bacteria; phylum Oederibacteriota; class JAAXVQ01; order JAAXVQ01; family JAAXVQ01; genus JAAXVQ01. The sequence goes on from JAAXVQ010000175.1 coordinate 705, forward strand.
GGGCGCGAGCAAAAAATCACCATCACCGCCAGTTCCGGGCTTTCCCAGGACGAGATCGACCGCATGGTCCGGTCCAGCCAGGAGAACGAGGCGACGGACAAGCAACGGCGTCGCCAAGTGGAAGTCCGCAACCGCGCGGATTCGCTGGTTTATCAGACGGATAAAATCTTGGAAGAACACGGCGGCAAGGTGGATCAAACCGTCCGCGACCAGGTCCGCAAGACCCTGGAGGATCTCAAGAAGGCCCTGGAAGGGCAGGATACGGATGCCATCGAGGCGGCCTGCAACCTAGTGGAAAAGACGGCTCAAAAATTGGGCGAAGCCGTCTACGCTCATGCCGCCGAGGGTCCGCAAGGCGCTGCGGGCGCCGAGGCCCAGGAATCGTCGCAGGGTAAGCCGGACGAGGGCAAAGACGGCGCCGTGGATGCGGAATTCAAAGCAGAAGACAAATGAATCACCCTGGGGCAAGCCCCAGGGTATCGGATATCATGCCCCAAGCACCCTTACTTTATCTCTGCCGCAAGCGGCAGGGTATTAATAGGCGAAAGGGTATAAGCGGTTGGCAGGCTGGACCGGAAGTTTAAATCGCGGCGCCGCGCTGGCAAATGGATTGGGTGGCGGGCGCCGCGTTTTTTATTGGTTTCCCTTCGTCTTAAAAGGCGGGGTGTAATCGGTTAATGTGCGCAGAGGTGAAGCTCATGGCAGGCAAACAAGATTATTATGAAATGCTCGGCATTCCCAAAAATGCCACGGACGATCAAATTAAACAGGCTTACCGGAACATGGCGAAAAAATATCATCCCGACGCCAATCCGGGCAATAAGCCCGCGGAGGAAAAGTTCAAGGAAGTCAACGAAGCCTATGAGGTTTTGCGCGATACGCGCAAGCGTTCCGCGTATGACCAATATGGGCATGCCGGGGTGGGCGCGGGCGCGCCCGGCGGCGGCAATCCTTTCGGCGGCTTTTCCGGCTCCGGCGACATGGGGGACATATTTTCGGACATCTTCGAGGGCTTTTTCGGAGGCGGGGGCGCCGGGACGGGCACGCGCGGTTCGCGCGCGCAAAGCAGCGCGCGCCGCGGCTCGGATTTGCGCTATGACCTTTCGATCTCGTTTTTGGACAGCGCCCGCGGCAAGGAAGTGTCCTTGGAAATTCCGCGCCAGGAAACCTGCGCCACCTGCAAGGGCTCGGGCACTCGGTCCGGCGCGGCACCCAAGACCTGCCCGGCTTGTCATGGCGCCGGGCAAGTGCGCATGACCCAGGGTTTTTTCTCCATTATGCGGACCTGCCCGACGTGCGGGGGAGCCGGGACCATGGTGGAAAACCCCTGCCCGGCCTGCGGCGGCGAGGGGCGTAAAAAGACGATTCGGAAAATTTCGGTGAAGATCCCGCCGGGCGTGGAGACCGGCAGCCGTTTGAAAATCTCGGGCGAAGGCGAAGCCGGTCTTCACGGCGGCCCGCGCGGCGACCTCTATGTCGTGATCCAAGTAGAAACGCACCCGGTTTTTTCCCGGGAAGACGACCATGTCCTGTGTGAAGTGCCGATACCCCTGACGGTGGCGATATTGGGCGGGGACGTGGAAGTGCCCACCCTCGACGGTTCCGTGACCATGAAGATTCCGGCCGGCACCCAGAGCGGACGGTTGTTCCGTCTGCGGGGCAAGGGCTTTTCCAACCTGCGGGGTTTGGGCAGCGGCGACCTTATGGCGACCGTGATCGTTGAAACGCCGGTTAAGCTCAACGACAAGCAGAAACAGATGCTCAAGGAGTTCGCTCGCTTGGGCGGCGGGGAGATGTACCCGGAAGTCCAGGCCTTTGCCGACAAGGTAAAAAAATCCATGGGGCGGTAAGCCGATGAGACACCGAGGCGTTTGGCGGGCAATGGCTCTGGCAGGCTCTTTGAGCCTGCTGGGCGGATGCGGCGGGCAAGGTGCGGGAAAAAGCGAAGTCTCTCAGAGTCCCGGCCCGATGGAGACGTTTAAAGCCATGGCGGAAGCCATCCGCACCAACGGCGCCACGCCCACGACCGGCGGCATTTACACTTACCTTCACGGCGTGGACGACCGGGCGCGTTTGGCCTTTGTCAGCACCGTGGAAAATCAAACCCAAATTTGCACCATCCGCCCCGACGGCACCGAGCTCAAAGTCATCACCACCGGCGAGGGGTATAAGAGCCGTCCGGTTTGGAGCGTGGATCATAAAAAGATCGCTTTTTTCCAATATGCTTCCGACCATCCCCAGGAGGACAAAGTCAATGTGATGGTCATGGACGCCGACGGCGGGAACTCCAAGGCCGCGTTGGCCCACCGCAGTATCGATTGCAAAAAAACACGCATCTGCTGGAGCATGGATGCCGGCCGGCTTTATGTTCAGGAGAAGGATTTTCCTTCCGTGTTGTTCGGCTATGCCGTCGCCGACGGGCAGCAGGTAGACACGGTGCGCATTCCCAAAACCAGTTTCCTTAAAGAAGTCCAGACCCTTTCGCCGGATGCGGCGCTGATTGCGGGCGTGGGACCGGATCCCAAGACCGGTTTCCAACACATGGGGGCCGTGAAAGTTTCCGGCGGTTCGGACTTGGATTTTATGAAATACTTCATGCAGAAGACCTCGTTGCATTTGGGCACGGTGGTGTGGTCTTACGACAGCTCATTGGTGGCTTACGAAATGGATTCGGCGGTGATCATCATGTCCAGTTCCTACACCGCGGTGCCCAAATTCCGCTTCTACGGTTTGAACCCCCTGGAGCTCGAAAGCGCATATACCAGCCCCGCGTTTTCGCCCGAGGGCCAATACATTGCCTGTATCCTGGAAAAAACCAAGGAAGGGACCGTGGGGACCGGGGATCGGGAAGTGAAATCCGACCTGTGGGTGATGAACATCGACGGCAGCAAGCCGCGGCAGCTGACCAACACCGGATCGAATTTCGATCCCACCTGGTGAGCCGTGGCCGCGCCCCGTTTTATCCTATCGTCGGAAGCCTTGCAGCAGGCGCCGGTGTGTTTGACCGGCGCGGACGCGCGGCATGCCCGAGTGCTGCGCTTGCAAAGCGGGGACGAGGTGCGCCTATGCGACGGGCAAGGGCGGGAATGGTCTGCCCGCATTGCCGGGGTAACCCCGCAGGCACTGGCCTTGGGCGAGCTTACGCCGCTGGCGGCACAGCCCGAACCGGCGCTCCAGGTGACGCTCTACCAAGGTTTGGCCCGGGGGGATAAACTGGAACTCATTGTGCAAAAAGGCACGGAACTGGGCATGACGCGCCTGGTCCCCATGGTGACCGCGCATTCGCAATTGCGCTTGGAAGCTGCCTCGCCCAAACGCATCCGCTGGCAGGAAATTGCGCGTCAGGCTGCACGGCAATGCGGACGCACGCGGGTCCCGGAAGTGGCGGCGCCTTTAAGCTTTGCCCAGGCTTTGACCGAGGGACTAAGTGCGGAGGTGGCGATCATGCCGTTTGAACGCGCCGGCGCCGAGCACTCTTGGAAACGGCAGTTGGCGTCCAAGGCCCAGGTGAACACAGTCAGCCTTTTCATCGGGCCCGAGGGTGGTTTTTCCGATCAGGAAATGGATCTGGCGCTGGCAGCGGGAGTTCAAGGCGTGAGTTTGGGGCCGCGCATTTTGCGCTCGGAAACCGCCGGGCTCATCACCGTCGCCCTGGCGCTTTTTCAGTGGGGCGATCTGGGAGGCGGGGCATGAGCTTGCTGTCCGCCGGCCGGGCAGAAGCCCGACAGTTGCTCGCCGGTGCCCTTCCGCAGGAAGCCTGGGAGTTTTATTTCCGGCTTACGGACGAGTGGCGTTGCGAACAAACGCAGGGGCGGCTGGAAAATTTGGATGCCAAATCCGTTTTTGGAGTGGCGGTCCGCTGCCTGGTCGATGGGCGAATGGGATTTGCCTACCGGCGGGATGCGCGTCCGGGGGCGGTAACGGAAGTGTTGGCCGAAGCGCGGGCCCTGGTGCAGCAGGTGGAAGCGGACCCTGCCAAGTGTTTCGCGGCAGCGGACGCGAAACTGACAGCGCCGGCCTTCAACCCGTCTCGGAGTTTTGACCGCACACGCGTGAAGGACCTTTTGGACCGCGCAGAAACGTCTGCCCGGCAGGCCGATGGGCGCGTACGCCGGACGCAGCAAGCCGGATACTACCAACGCCGGGTGGAACATGTTTTGGTAAACTCCCTGGGCACGGATTTGACTTGGTGCCAAGACGAGGTGGGTCTCAACGTGGCGGCTCTGGCCGAAGCCCGTGGAGATTCCCAATTGGGGGAAGCCTATGCCGTGGCGGCTACGTTGGACGGACTTTCTCCAGAGACTGTAGGGTCGGAGGCGGGTCTGAAAGCTGCCCGCCTTTTAGGGGCCGAGGTGTTGCCCACGGGACGCCGGGATGTGGTTTTTCCGCCGACGGTGGTGGCCGGAATTTTGGAAGCCGCGTTTCCGGCTTGGTCGGCCCAAGCTTGGCAACGGGGTTCTTCTTTTTTGGCGCCGCATGCGGGAGAGTGCTTGGCATCCCCGGCGGTTTCGCTGGTGGATGACGCCCTGCTCC
>JAAXVQ010000509.1 GCA_013335425.1 Candidatus Firestoneibacteriota bacterium
CCCAGATGCAGGGGACCCGAATCATTGCTCACCAAAAGGCGGGCTTGCGAAAGCAAGGCGGCCAAAGCCGGCAGGCTGGTTTGCCCGGCCAAAGAAACCGCGCGGCCGCCGGCGCGGACCCGGGCGGCCTGACAAACGCCGATATCAGCCGACCCGCCCAAGAACACCGTGCGCAGGTTCAGGTTTTTTTCCAAGTCCGCAGCCAAGGCGCCATAAGCTTCCCAGGACCATTGTTTGGTCGGCCATTTGGCGCCCGGAGCCATGGCGACCCAGGCTTCCTGGTCCGAAACCCCGGCTTGCGTCAACAGCGCTGCGGCCGCCTGTTGGGCGGACGCAGGAATAACCAAGCGCGGTTCATGCCTCGGCAGCGTCAACCCGGCTTGCTCCGCAGCCCGGGCGTAGGCCGCCGTCACCGAAACGTCTTCACCCCAGGTCGGCCAGGTATTCCAAAAAACCGGGTGCCCCCAGGGGCGGACCAGCAGACGCCGTGCCCAACTGCGTTTGGCGTAACGCGCGGACTTAATTTTTTTAAGGCGTGAGATCCAGGTACGCGCCCGCAGGGTGCCGTGCCAATCCAAAACCAATGCATATTCGCCGGTCAAATCCTCGGGGGACGTGAGCACGCCCGCAATGCCCGGAAACATTTCCGCCACAGCGCGATAAGCGGGCTTGGTCAACAACGACACCTCATGCCCGGTTTGCGCCAAAGCCGTTATCACCGGCTGAGTCAGAACCACATCTCCCAGGGAACTTAAGCGTACGGCCAAAATTTTCGACATGACGGCGATCCATTGCAACGTTGATATGGGACCCGCCCCTTCGCGGGCTCGGTCCGGGGCGCCGCTTAAGGGCGGGCCAAAACTTTTTCCAGACGCGCTTGGAACTGGGAGGCCGAGGCGAGAAAATCGAAGGCCACGCCCAAAGACCACCCCTTGACCGGTGAATCCGCGGGCCAAGCCAGGCGCACAGCGTCCTTGGCCGTGGTCACAATCTCGGACTTCAAAGTCAGGGCGTGGGCCGAAATGCGCTGGCGTTCTCGTTCCGAAAACCAATGATGGTCCGGAAAAGAAAAATGTCCCGTCACCTTGGCCCCCAAACTCTCCAGCGTGCGCTCAAAAGCCTGCGGCCGGGCAATGCCTGATACGGCCAACACCCGGCGGTTGGCCAAAAATTCCGGCGACTGCTGTTTGCTGCCGTCCAAGGCCAACAAACTCGCGGGCGTGTGCCGCGCTTCTAAAATCATGGCCGCCGGCGCCAATTGGGCCAAGTGGGCGTGCAACGCGGCCGTAGGGTGTTGGTCCGCGCGCGTGATCACGATCACGTCGGCTTCCTTTAAAGCGTCCACAGGTTCGCGCAACCTGCCCGCAGGCAGCAGCGCCCCGCCGCCGAAGGGGTCCGCGGCATCGACCAACACCACGTCCAAATCGCGATAGAGCCTGTCCCGGCGCTGAAAACCGTCATCCAGTACCAGCACCCGGCAATCCAAAGTCTGAACCGCCTGCATGCCCGTGATCCAGTCCTGGAGACCGCTTGCTGAAGTGCCCAGCGTGTTCAGCGCGGCGATCACTTGCTGGATGTCGCGGTCGTGGTCGGAATCCTCATCCTGGCCGGCGCGCTCGCGGCCCGCTTCTTCAAG
>JAAXVQ010000176.1 GCA_013335425.1 Candidatus Firestoneibacteriota bacterium
ATCCGCGCCGCTGGCCCAGGCCAGAGCCTTTCTGCAATCCCTGCCCTCCCGAACCCTGCTGGTTTTTCCCCGCCACGACGAGGGACATGCCTTGGCCTATCTCCAAGCCTTTGAAGGTCTGCGCCCGGACGTGCGCCTCCAGGCTTTCAGCGCCGTCTGGCCCTCCAAACCCTACACCGGAGTCACGGTTTTGGAATTGCTGGGTATCACGCCTGAAGCGCGTCAGCGCCGCCGTCTAAATTTTTCCGAATATTGGAACCAACAATTGCGCGCCGAATTGACGGGCGGCGGTTCGGCCTATCTGCTCACCACGCAATTTTCCCCGGACCCCGGGTTGGATGAATTTCTGCGGACCTTCGAACTCACCGGAGTCCGGGCCTTGGAAACCCGCGCGTCCCATGAGCAACCCCAGTCCCAGCAAATGCTGATTTTCGCCCTGACCCCCCGCGCGCGCCCTGAATCCGCCGAACGCCCGCCGGGACGACCGCAAGGCGTTTTTCCCCGGAATTTACGCCTGCTTAAGGTCCAAAGCCTGACGGCGGACAATGCGCCGGGTTTCCGCTCGTGCCTTTCCTGCCGCCTGCTTTGGGAACCCTGGCCGGAACGCAAATTGCCGAACCATTTTTTAGAATTTACTTTGGCGGAGGCAGGCGGTAGTGCCGGCGTCCGGTCCTTGGGACAGCGCCCCTTGGTTCAGGCGCCCGACCCGCAAGCGGTTTTGCCCGATTGTTTTTGGGAGACTTATCAATTTTTCCTACCCGCGGGATTGCCGGCCGGACATTACCGGCTCTACGCCGCGCTCTGGGACGCGGGCCTGCGGGAATGGATTCCGGCGGCCAAAACCCAAGATCCGTCCGGTTATGGCGTGGTGGTGGGGGAATTTTCCGTGGAAGCGGGACGGCCGTAGCGACCGGCCAAAGACGTGCCTTGGAAGTAATGTTTTAAGATTTCCGGATAGCCGAAACCGTACTGCGCCATACCGCGGGCGCCCCACTGACACAACCCCACCCCGTGTCCGAGCCCTCGCCCTGAAAGCTTGAATTGCTGTCCCTCCACGGCGATGGTGTAAAATTTGCTTAAAATTTTTGATTTGCCGAAATCCTGATTCAACAAACGGCGAAAATTTTCTTCGCTCACAACCTTGGTGCGCAGATTGCTTACCAGCAGGATGCGCTGCACGCGCCCGGAAAAATTCACCCAGTCCACCTTAACGTCCTGCAGTTCTTCGTCCGCGCAGAGCCAATGGTTGTTTTTCATGAGCCGTTGCAGACGGTATAAGGACGTTAAAATCGTCCAGGTGGAAAACGGCGAATGCGAGCAATAGGGACGGTTGTCCGGGCTCCAGCGATCTTCCACCCGACTCAAGTACGGCACCGCCTGCCCGCCCCAAACTTCGTGCACATAGGCCGTGTTGCCCCCGCAGGTACTGTGGTAGAACGCCTCGGCCAAATGCCCCTGATAAGCCAAAACTTCCCCCAGGGTTTCCTTCACCGCGCGTTCGGCCCGGCGTGAAACCAAGAACCTTCCCTTGTAGACCTGGCAATGCGTGGCATCGCAAAAATTGTAGCCGAAGCGCCCATGCCGGCTTAAATTTTTCAGGGCCCAGGTGCGCGCCACCACGACCTGCGCCTTGAGCGCCTCGGTGGTGAAATGCTCGGGGTCCATTTCCGAAGGCAGCACCCGCGCCAGGTACAACTCCAACGGCAATTGGTTGACGAACGCCAGGCGCCCATATTTGACCGAGACCTCGATGCCGCCGCCTTCGTAATTGCGGCGAATATTGAGCTCCGGCACCGAAAGCTTGATGAAAACCAGACGGCCGTCCCCGCTTTTAACCCAAATCTTGGAATAGCGCGGAGCCGCCCGAGCCGCTTCCGGGCCGGGTTCGAAGGCTACGGCCACTTGCTGATCCTGCAGGGAAACATAGACGTGGCGGGATTGCGCCGGACGGGGCAGGGGTGTCCCGGCCTCGTCGCAAAGCACCAGGGCGCCGTCGCTCAAATCAAAACGGGCCCGGGTGACTTCAAATTGCTGAAAAATCCGGATGCGGACCGTGGGGCCCGTGTACAAGGGCTCCAAGGACCAATAATTTTGGAGGGGTTCGACCGGAGTGCACCCGGCGGCCAGCATCAGCAGCAGGCCGCCCAAGGCGCCTAAAAACCGGAGGCGATTATCGCGCGGTACGCTTACGCTGCGTTGTCCGCGCATGGGACCCGGAGGGGGTTTGGGGGCCGGACGATTTGGAAGCTTGCGGGCGGGTTTGGGCTTTTCGTTCATTGCCGGACCATTTGAACATGCTGCGTTCTTCGGGCGTAACATCTTTTAAAATGTCCAACAGGCGAATGCTGCGCGCGAGGGTTTGCAGACGCAGGGCGATCTCGTGTTCCTTCAAGCGGGGATTGACCGCCTTGAGGCGCAGAGCGGTTTTAGCCGCCAGCAAGACAGCGTTGCCGATGCGGTCCAGCGGATTTTCATGTTGAATCAATTTAATGCTTTCGGAAAAAGCGCCCAAATATTCTTCCAAGCTGCGTTCCGGTTGGTTTTCGGCCAAGGTATCCAGGTACTTTTTCATATGTTCCCCCCGCATGCATCGAAAGCTATGAAGGCTGTATTGTACCATTGCCGCCCGCGCTTCACAACGGGCAAAAAAGGGTTGCGCGTTCGCTTAAATAAAATGCCTTAACAAACTGCGGGTCCCGGGCGGGTTTGGGAAAAAACTTTTTGCGGGAAAACGGCCCTAGCGTCACGCGGGGCTCGCTTAACGCTCGATCAGACCCTCCTACCCGGCGGTCACTCGCGTCCTCCCATTTAGGCAAACCGTGTCTTGCAGAGCGGAGGAGTTGAGTATACCAAGCGGTGCTCGGCGGGCATGTTTTCCCGCAAAAAGTTTTTTCCCAAACCCGCCCGGGACCCTTTTTATAAATTAGACTTTAATGCAGCCGGATGTTCTTTTCATCCGGCCCGGGAGCCAATTCCTTGATTTCGCCGAAGACCTGTTCGTAGCGCGCCACGTTTTCCGTCAGGGCCTTTAAAAACCGCTTGGTGTGCCCCGGGGAGCTGATGATGCGCGCACGCACCTTGGCCTTGGGCTGCTGCGGTTGCAAAAAAACAAAATCCATGACAAACTCCGCGGCGCTGTGCGCCACCAAGGCCAGGTTGGCGTACGCCCCCTGAGCCGTAACATCGTCGATCTCCACCTGCAATTGCAGGGTCTGAGGCTGAGGTTCGGGTTTCTGATCCTTGTTCATGTGGTTCGACCTCCCTTAATTTTTCGCGGATCTTATGCGGCCGGCCTCAAAGCCGGGTTTGATAAATCGTGACCCCGTCAAAATCATACACCACATCCATGAACTTCCTGAATTTCTCCAGGTAAATAAGCGGATACGCCTTTTTCTCATTGGCGCCCACGTAAACATACTTTACGCGGTAGCGCTGCATCAGCGCCTGTGCCTGCCCTGCGTCCGGACTCCCGAAGATCCAGTTGGCGTCGCTCACGCGCGCGGAGGTCAGCGCGTCGTTGTAGCGCATCTGCTCCTCCTCGCCGATCCAGCCGATGAGCGTGGGCTGACCCGTGAAAATCGCCACCCGCGTGTCGAAGCAATTATACCCCTGGCGCCCGGGGGCTTCCAGCACCACGTCCGTGGCTGTGATGTTCTCGTTGATCCACGAGAGCGCGCGGGCGTCGCCGGGGTTCATGCGGTCCAAATAGGCTTCCCCGTTCAAGGTCGGGTTTTTAAATTCCGAACACAACCGCAGGCGGTTGTACAAAGAGATCGGCGGGTAGAGTCCCACGCCGAAAAGCACGGCCGCGAGCACCCAAGTCCAAACTCCCCGGAACATTTGCGGGCGCGCGGCCTGCAGCCAGGGCACCACCAACAAACCTGCAAAAAGCAGGAGCGTGAGCCAGGGCCACTCGGTGTTGACTTGGAAAAAATTCGCCCAAGCCCACAACACGACCATGCCGGCGGCGCCCAACCAAAGGTTTCGCCGCCCGTGCGCGCTTCTCAAAAAGCCTCCGGAGACCGGAATTTTTTTTGCGGTTTTTTTCGCCTGCACGGCTTTGGTTTTGGCTCGCGTCCTTGTCTCGGGAACGGTGGCCGGCGCCAATACGCGGTGCAAACCCGCAGTAAGCGCCAAGGCAAAAAAGATCCAGACAACCATATAAAATTTAAAGACCGTGTTCATGCGGCTCATGTCGCCGCCCACACCCATGAAATCCTTAACATGCACCCACTCGCAGCCCCAGACCACGGCAAAGCCCAACTCGGCCAACAGCAGGGCCAGCAAAGCCGGCGCGTCCAAGGGGCGGACCACCACCACGTAAAGGCCCAACAGGAGCATGACCGTCAGCACGGTTAAAAGCACCTGCCCGAAAATCAGCAACACCGTCACGCACAAAGCCAGGGTTCCGGCCACGTAGACCAGGGCCGGGTAACGGTGCCAGAGGGTTTGCGCACCCCGGACCCAAGGCTCCCACCCAGCGGCCCGGGCGCGGGGTTTACCGCCCAATTTTTGCAGCCAGGCGGCCAGGGACGGATAAATTTCCTGGGCCCAAAAACTGCTGATGGCAAAAATCGCCAGCGCAAAAAACACCATGAAATCCTTCAAGGTGGTGCGCACCTCGGGGTTCACGAACGCCAGGCTGGTGGAATTGGGAATAAAATTCCGGTGAAAGAAAAACAACAGCAACAAGCCGCCCACCGCCACGCGCAACCAGGCCAACGCCGCCGCGCCCAAAGGCTTCCAGGCCCAACCGGGCTTGGTTTGGTTGCGGTAAGCCCGGGCTGTGAGGATCATCAGCACCAGCAAGGCGTAGGGTGGGAAATTCCAGGTGTTGATGGCTGAAAGCGCACCCAAGGTCAGCGCCGCTAAAAACGCGGACCAACCGCGCTCCCAAGGCGTATCGCCGCCGGCCTCGGGAAAACGGTCGCGGGCCCGTGGAGCTTGTGAGAGCACATTCAAACCCCAACCGATTAGAGGCAGCGAGTAGGGAATAGCAATAATGTGAGCGTGCAGGTCGCCGTATAAAAACGAGAACCAGGGCATCTCGTTGATGGTTCCCTTGATCAGGCGCGTGGGGTTCCACATGAATTCAAACCGCCCAGCATGCCGCCAGGTTTCCTGCACCCAGGCCGTCAAACCCGCGAGCCCGTTGTTGAACAGCGTTCCGCGGTTGAGGGGCTCGAGCAGGTAGAAGAGCGCGTGCAGGTTGCCC
>JAAXVQ010000510.1 GCA_013335425.1 Candidatus Firestoneibacteriota bacterium
ATGGCCAATAAGCGGATACCCAACCACTGCTTGCAAGGGAAGGCACCGCTGAGGAAGCGGCGCAAACGAAACGGCAGCTTGCCCAGCAGGTCTTCGATCCAGAGAATGGCCTGAATCGGCACCCGCAAGAAGAGGTTCCGCGCGCCCCAGAAAACCTCCACACGTTTAAAGCCGATCTTGCTAAAAAGCCGATAAAGCTCACGATTGGTGTACTCCTTCAGATGGAAACCGGTCGCCACCTCGGTGAAAAAACGCGAAATATCGTGGGGACCGCTGAAGCGGTGGGGCGTTACGCAAAGGTAGCGGCCTCCGGGCGCCAGGCATTGAAAAAGGTTTTCCAACTGCTCAACGGCATCATCCGGATGGCAATGTTCCATGAGCTGATTGCTGTAGGCGAAGTCGACGCTTCCCGGCGGGAGCGGAATGCTGGCGCCGTCGGAAAACAGCAACTCGAAGTTTTTTGGCTGCGCCAGGTCTTTGGTGATTTCCAACGAAACATCCACGGCATAAACCTTCTTTGCGTCCCGGCAGAGTGCGAAGGAAAGCTGGCAATCTCCGGGTCCCAATTCCAGAAAAACACTCTGAGGATTGAGAAACGGCGTGATCAGCCTTTTTTGATGTGCGATCTCGCGTTCTTTCGAAGCCGGATTGGTCTTTTTTGTCAATTGCGGATGATTCCGGACCCGTTTGAAAAGCTCGTCATAGACCTGCATGTAGAGCTGTTGCTCCCGGCGCTGCCGTTTGTCCGAATTGCGCAGCCGGGCGGCCAGTTCTTTTTCGATTTCATAGTGCTCGTTTAGTTCTGCGGGCGAACGCGTTTCATCTTGGGGTACCTTGAACAAATTCATCGAAAGGTTCCTTTCTAATGAGAATACTGCGGTGACGCTATGTCTGGTTTACCGCACGACAGGCTTTGCGCGGCTATAGATCAACAGTTACTTAACGATAGCCAGTTTCCCTTTCTGTTGCTTTTGCGCGCTGCTGATCAGGTAGATATAAATGCCGCTGGCCATGTCCCGGATGTCCCAATCTTCGCTCAGCCCCGCGGAAGAGGCGGCGTGGTGAAGCGTGGTGACCATGCGGCCGGCGAGCGTGAAAATGCGGATGGTTGCCTCCTGGGGCAGATTGCCGAAACGGATTGATTCCGAAGGGCTTTTTCCCCTAACATAGATACTTGGCGAAACCGTGAAATTAAGGCTGTTATGGGTGGTGCCGGCGGTGCTTTCCATGCGCCAATTCAGCCATACGGTTTCTCCCGAAATGATTCCGATAGGCTTGTCTTGGGACACATACCCCGAGCGGGAACAAGTCAGCGTATAATTACCCGGGGGCAGGGTGAGACGATAACCGCCCGCGGAGTCCGAACTCGTACCGCTGCCGCCGGCGCTGAGACTGACACCGGCGAGTCCGCTTCCGGTTTCATGGTCGGTCACCACGCCGGCAATGGTGCCGGCGGTGGTGGTTACGCCAAATTCGTAGGCGCCGATATCCGGTTTGGCGCCCATATAAAAATAGCTGACGCCGTCTTGCGCGTTCCAAGTCAACGGTTGACTCAACGTCAGTTGGCGGTTGGCATAATCCACTTTGAGGACCGTGACCGGCACTTGCGTCCCAACCCGGATGACATCACCGGGAAAAAGCCCGCCATAACCGTCACAGAAGGCGTTGGCGTT
>JAAXVQ010000177.1 GCA_013335425.1 Candidatus Firestoneibacteriota bacterium
TCCGGCTTTTAGGCCGGACCGGGTCTGGCTAAAGGCCAAAGGGGAACACATTTGCAGCATTCAAAAAGTCGGGAAAATTCAAGCCGGGAAACTTTGTCGATCGCGAAGCAGCTCAAACGTATTTTTCAAGTGGCTCCGGACCAAGCCGGGCAGCGGTTGGATGTTTTTTTGGCCCAACAAGCCCCGGACATCACGCGTTCGGCCGCGGCGCGTCTGATCCGCGAAGGGAACGTGCGCGTGGCCGGGCGTGTGGTCAAGCCCGGTTTGCCGTTGAAAGCCGGCGATCAATTGGAAATGGAAATTCCGCCGCCGGTACCGACCCGCTTGGAAGCCCAGGCGTTGCCCCTGCAAGTCGTCTATGAAGACACGGATCTTGCCGTGGTCAACAAACCCGCGGGCATGGTCACGCATCCCGCCCCGGGGCACCCGGACCGCACGCTGGTGAACGCCTTGCTCCACCACTTGACGGGTTTGTCCGGTATCGGCGGGGAAGAGCGTCCGGGCATTGTGCACCGTTTGGACAAGGATACCTCGGGCTTGATGCTGGTGGCCAAAAACGACCGAGCGCATCGGGCGCTCTCGGCCGCCATTCAAGCGCGGACTGTGCAGCGGTGGTATAAAACCGTGGTTTGGGGGAAGTTGACGGTAGTGCCGCGGCTGGTGGAAAATCAACTGGGGCGCGATCCCAAGAACCGGCAACTCTATACGGTGGTGGCGCAAGGGCGGTTGTCGAGCACGCGCATTGAATCCCAGGAAATCATCGGCAGCGGCTTTTCCCTGTGGGAGGTGAAGCTCAACACCGGGCGCACCCACCAGATCCGCGTGCACAGCCGGCACCTGGGCTGTCCGGTGGTGGGGGACCGCGTCTACGGGAAGTCGGCGGAAGCCCGGCTTTTGTCCGGCTTGAAACTGCCCCGCCCCGAGCGCCAATTGCTGCATTCCACCCGGTTGGTCTTTCAGCATCCGATTACCGGGGCCCAATTGGAATTCAACGCCCCCCTGCCCGAAGACATGACGGTTTTTATCCAAGCCTGCCGGACACGCAACCGGACATAGTGATTTCGAATTATGGTTTGGAAAGGTTGCCTAGGCAGGCGCTTGGTCTTTTTGAAAAAAAGTTTTCGGGGAAAACATGCCCGCCCAGCACCGCTCTTTAGACGCAACTCCTCCGCTCTGCAAGACACGGTTTGCCTACATGTGGGGACGCGAGTGACCACCGGTGAGGAGGGTTTGATCGAGCGGGTAGCGAGTCCCGCGTGGCGTCAGGGCCGTTTTCCCCGAAAACTTTTTTTCAAAAAGACCAAGCGCCTGCTGCCTGGTTGCCATGGGTGGCCTTGCCTTGAAACGAAATAAATAGTGTGTTAAAATACGAGCGTTTTCATAAAATATCCGCGGAACGGGAGACTCGATGATTGCAACCGGTATTCTTCAAGCCAGCTCCGCAGCGGATCGCAAACTCCTGTTCCTGCCGGTTAAGCGTATAATCACCCGTCAGCGTTTGCAAAAGGCCTCCTGCAAACGTCTCCCGGCCTGAGTCCCAATGCTGATTCCTGATTTTTCAAAATTTTTGCTGCTGACGGGCGCTGTGACGGTACTTGGTCTGGGTGCGTCCGGTTGCGCCGCCTTGCCGCCGGTTTCCCAACCCTCAGCCGAACTCATGCCCTACGAAGCGCAATATGATTTTGCCGTGGGGCAAATAGCCGAGCAGAACCGCGATTGGGCGCAGGCCGCAGCAGCTTACCGGCGGGCGCTGCGCGCTGATCCGGAGTCGCTGGTTTTATGGCAAGACCTGGTTGAGATGCTCATGCAAAGCGGGCGGGCCGGTCAAGCCGTGGAGGAATTCCGGGCGGCGTTGAAAAAGCATGAAGCGGACCCGGAATGGGTCTTCCTCATGGGAGAGATCGCCGATGCGGCGGGCAATACGGTCGAGGCGCAACACCATTACCGCCGGGCCGTGAATTCGGCGCATCCCACGGCCGCCATGTTCACGGCCCTGGGGGTATTTTTATTGGATCAAGCCGAGGAGGCCGAAGCCCTGGTCTTTTTAGAAAAAGCCCTGGCCTTGGACCCGCATGCACGCGCGGCCCGTTTGGCCGAGGTGGAAGCGGCCATTGACCGGGAGGATTATGCCCGCGCCCGCAGCGTGTTGCTCGCGGCTTTGGCCGCAGATCCGGATGACGAGGAATGGCTTTTTCGTTTAGGCAAAGTTGAGGAACTCTCGGGCCGGGAAAAATCCGCCTTGCAGACCTATCAGCGTCTGCTGGAGATCGACCCGGAAAACCCCGAGGCGCGCAGGGCCTTGGCTGAAATTTATTTGCGCGCACGGGATTATGCCCAAGCCCTGCCGTGGTTGGAGTCCCTGCAAAGAAGCGAACCCCAGGATGCGCTGGTGAAGCGCAACCTGGGAGCGGCTTATTTTGAACTCGGGCAATGGGAAGCGGCCCGCCCGCTTTTAAAAGAACTGGCGGAACAGCATAAAGCAGATGCCGTGACCCATTTCATGTTGGGAGCGATTTATCGGCAGAAGTCGCTTTGGCTCTTGGCGGAGCAGGAATTGAACGCGGCCCGCAACGCCCCGGAATTGCACCTGGACGCCGAGCTGGAACTGGCGGGGGTTTGGATAGAACAGGGCGAGCGCGTCCGGGCTGCGGAACTTTTGGCGGAACTTATACCGGAACTCCAAGATCAGCCCCGGAGATTGCTGCGGTATGCACTCGCGGCATTGCGCTTGGAGGAAGCCGCACAGGCGGGCGCGGCCTTGCAGCGCGCGCTTGTGCTTTCACCGGGTGATCCGGAGCTGTGTTTTCATCTGGGACGGGTTTTTTTGGCACAAAAAAAAATCTCCGAGGCGGTGCAGGCCTGGTTGCAGGCCGTTCGTCGGGACCCGAAATTTTCCGAAGCTTGGAACCATTTGGGTTACACGTGCGCGGAAAACGGCATCCGCTTGCCGGAAGCCGAAGGCTGGGCGCGCCGGGCCGTAGCCTTGGAACCGGAGAACGGCAATTACCACGATTCGCTGGGATGGGTGTATTTTCAGGAAGGGAAATATGCCCCGGCCTTGGAGGAATTACAGCGGGCGTTGGAGTGCTTTCGTTCCCATCCCGCGGATTTGGCCCCTGAAGTCTATGACCACCTGGGCGAGGTTTATTCAAAGCTTAACCGGCGGGAAGACGCGTTGCGGGCCTGGCGCCGGGCGCTGGGTATGAACCCCAAAGATTTGCGTTTGCAGGAAAAAATATCAAAATTCGAGCAGGCAGGAAAATAATATTATGAAGCATACCGCTGTCAATGCGCCTGCCAAAATCAACTTGGTCCTGGAGATCGTCCGACGTCGTCCCGACGGGTATCACGATATCAGAACCGTGATGCACACCTTGGAACTCTCCGACACGTTGTTGTTTACGCCGCGACAGGAAGGGGTGTTGGTTTCTTGCGACACCCCCGGGGTTCCGGCCAATGCCGACAACCTAGCTGCCCGGGCCGCGGAGCTTTTTCGCGAAGCCTACGGTCTGAAATCCGGCGTGCACATTCATATTCAAAAACGGATTCCCGTGGCTGCGGGGCTGGGCGGGGGGAGCAGTGACGCCGCCGCCACGCTCATGGGGTTGTGCCGGTTCTGGAACATTCCGGTAAATTATCGCCGCCTGCACGCGCTCGCCCGGCAACTGGGTTCGGATGTGCCTTTTCTGCTGAAGGGCGGTTGCGCCCTGGGCACGGGCAAAGGCGACCGGCTTTTTCCCTGGCCGGCGGTCCCGGGCCTGTGGATGCTGGTGATCAACCCCGGTTTTGCCGTGCCCACGCCCCTGGTTTATAAAAACCTAAAATTGCCGTTGACAAGCAAAAAAAATTATATTAACCTCTTGCGTCCGGCAATTTTAAAGAAAAACCCTGAAAAAATAGGGCAATATCTTTATAACCAGTTGGAAACAGTCACCTTGAAAATGCATCCGGAAGTCGGCCGCATCAAGGAAGTCCTGCTGGCCCATGGCGCCACCGCCGCCCTGATGTCGGGCAGCGGGCCAACGGTTTTCGGGATCGTGCCGTCGCCCGAAGCCGGCCAGCAAATGTTGAGAAAGTTGTCGGGTCGTTACCCGTTCGTATGCCTGACGCGGACCATAGGGCAGAGCATCAGGAAAAATTTGCGGTAATTGCATCGTCGTTTGCGGGCGTTCGTGTAAGCAGGAGTCGGCAGCCTGCTTTTTTTCCAGCAAGAAATTTACTGCCGGATCGTCCAATGGTAGGACTGCGGCCTTTGGAGCCGTCTATCTAGGTTCGAATCCTAGTCCGGCAGCCAAAATTTCGCGCAGCGAAATTTTGGCAGAGAATCGAAAATGGACAATAGAAAGTTGAAAAACCATTTTCGATTCGGTCACCTTTCGACTCTCTAATTTCTGCTCTGGGTTTTTAAAGGTTTGATTAAGAACTTAAGTCGCGCAGCGAAATTTTGGCAGAGAATCGAAAATGGACAATAGAAAGTTGAAGAACCAATTTCGATTCGGTCACATCTCGACTCTCGAATTTCGGGTTTGATTCCCGGGTCTAACAGATTCAAATTAAAAGGTGCCGCATGTCTGAATTACACGCCATCATCCTGGCCGCCGGCGAGGGAACCCGCATGAAGTCGCAGACCCCCAAGGTGTTGCATCCCGCGGCGGGCCAAACGCTCATCGGTTGGGTTTTGCAGGCGGTGCGTCAAGCCGGGGTGAAGTCTCCGTTGGTGGTGTTGGGCCATAAGGCCGAAGAAGTGGCCCGGGTGCTTCCGGAAGACGTGCGCACGGCGCTGCAGGCCAAACGCCTGGGCACGGGCGACGCGGTGGCGGCTGCCAAACGTTCCCTGGCAACGGCCCGGGGCGAGGTTCTGGTTTTGTGCGGCGATGCGCCCCACCGCGTCGTCCCTCAAGTAGATCATCTCACGGGGAGTGTGGTTCCCTGTTTCCTGGGATGCGTTTTGCGGGCAGCGCCCGGCAAGGCGTTCGCGTGGCTCACGCACCACGCCGCCGCGCCCGACCGGCTCCCGGACTGGCTGCGTAACCGCCTGCCGGACGACCTGCGCGGCAAGCGCTCCGTGTACGCGCGGGACGTCGGCGAGCGCGAGCTGGAGCTCGTCTGGCGGCTGCACCGGGAGGCGCTCGCGCCGCTGGTGGAGGCCGGCAAGCTGGGCGCGGTGCTCTTCCAGTTCC
>JAAXVQ010000178.1 GCA_013335425.1 Candidatus Firestoneibacteriota bacterium
CGGTCATATGAAAGGCATCATTGGACTGGCCGATGCCGCAGAGTTCCACCAAAATTTTTGCGCCCCGTGCCTGGGCATGTTCCAAAGATTCCAAAACCGCAATGCCGGCGCCTTCCCCGATGACAAAACCGTCGCGGTCGCGGTCGAAGGGACGTGAAGCGCGCTGCGGGTCTTCGTTGCGCAACGAGAGCGCCTTGGCGGCGGAAAAACCGGCCACCGCCGTCCGGCAGACCACGGACTCCGCCCCGCCGGCCAGCATGATGTCCGCATCGCCGTATTGAATCGTCCGCATGGCGTCGGCCAGCGCGCTGTTGCCCGAGGCGCAGGCCGTAACCGTGCAGTTGTTATGTCCTTCCAATCCGAATTTGATGGCCATAGCACCGGCCGCCATGTTGGGAATCATCATGGGGATCAAAAACGGCGAACATCGGTTCGGACCTTTGTTCAACAAAATCTCATACTGTTCCTGGAGGGGGGCGATCCCGCCGATACCCGAGCCCACCACCGCACCCGCGCGGGTGCGGTCTTCCTTCTCCATGTCCAATCCCGCTTGGGCCAACGCTTCCTTGGCGGCCATGATGGCGTATTGCACGAAAAGATCATAGTGACGGGCATCCTTCCGATCGATCATGGAAGAAGGGTCGAAATTCTTGACTTCCCCGGCAATTTTGGAATCGTATTGGGTGACATCAAAATGGGTTATGGGTCCCACCCCGGATTTCCCCGCCAGGGCATTGGCCCAAAACTCCCCCACCGAATTCCCGAGCGGTGTTATCGCACCCATGCCGGTCACCACGACCCGCCGCTTTGCCATAGAACCTCCTGAAAATCAATCCCTCGGATTAAACACCGTTACTTATGCTTGTGTCCGGATCCAGCAAAAAAGGCCGACCTTTATCCGCAGATTACGCAGATGGCGCAGAGGATGGCCTAAAACCTTAACCATCCCGTGAAAATTTCAGAATTTAATCTGCGCAAATCTGCGTCATCTGCGGATAGCCCGTCTTCTTACGATCCTTGGTTCCCGACATTTCCCAGGCTCGCCGGTCCGCCAACCGACTTTTCAGCCGTTTTTGATTCCCGGTTTCAATTTCTCCTGCCCGTAAAAAGTCCCCCGCCCACGGTTGGCTGCGGGCGGGGGGTTTTCCCAATCTGAGGCTTAAGAACCGCCTCCCTAGGCTTGGGCCACGTTGGCGTGCGACTTGATGTATTCTACGGCGTCGCCAACGGTCTTGATCTTTTCAGCCTCTTCATCAGGAATCTCCATGGAGAACTCCTCTTCGAGGGCCATAACCAACTCCACAGTGTCGAGCGAATCCGCCCCCAAATCGTCGATGAACGACGCTTCGGTGGTGACCTCATCCGCATCCACACCCAGTTGATCTACGATGATTTCCTTGACCTTGTCTTCTAATGCCACGCTGCTTTCACCTCCTTACTGGTTGAATTGGTGTACCCAAAACTCCCGGTCTCCACTCGCAAGTGTTTGATTCGCCGGGAGCGACGTTTACATAACCATGCCGCCGTCCACCGTCAGCACTTGCCCGGTGATGTAAGCGGCTTCTTCCGAGGCCAAAAACGCGACCGCGCGGGCCACGTCCTCGGCTTCACCCAAACGCCCCAGCGGAATAAGCCGCTGCAGGTTGCCCCGCGCTTCCTCGGACAAAGCGTCGGTCATGGCGGTCTTGATGAACCCCGGCGCTACGGCGTTGACCGTAATGCCGCGCGAGGCCAATTCTTTGGCCGAAGTCTTCGTCAGGCCGATCACGCCCGCTTTGCTGGCCGAATAATTGGCCTGCCCGGCGTTTCCCATCAGTCCCACCACCGAGGCGATGTTGACAATGCGCCCCGAACGTTGTTTAAGCATCACCCGGGTAACCGCCTTGGTGCAGTTGAAGGTCCCCTTGAGGTTGATGGCCATGACCAAATCCCAATCCGCATCGCTCATGCGCATGATCAGGCCGTCGCGGGTCACCCCCGCGTTATTGACCAATATATCGAGGCGAGTATATTTGTCAACCGTTTTTTTAATCCCGTCCTCGGCATCCTCAAATTTGGAAACATCCATTTTCAAGGATAAAACCTGACGCCCGGTCTCCTGGGACAAGGCGGCGGCGGTTTCTTCCACGCGCGCCAGATTGATGTCCGCCAGAGCCAAATCGGCCCCGGCGAGGGCCAATTCCTTGGCAATGGACCGCCCGATGCCTTGGGCGCCGCCGGTAATCAGGGCTACTTTACCTTTCAAATCCATGGAAACTCCTCCTTTTTTTCATGGCACTGCCATCCGGCACAAGCCGACCAACAGACCCTTTCCCTATATCAGCCCAGGGGAAACGCGCTTACCACGGCTTCGATCTCCTCCGCTGAAAACGCGCCCTGACTTGGAATTTCCGGGACAATTTTTTTCAACAAACCGCGCAAAACCTTGCCGGGGCCTATTTCAATGAAGCTTTCCGCGCCCAAACCCGCCAGGCGGCGAACCGATTCTTCCCAACGCACCGAACCGGCCACCTGCCGGACCAGCAACGAAACGACCCCGTCCGCAGACTCCACCGCCTCCGCGGTTGCATTGGCCACCACCGGAAAACGCGGATTTTCAAAGACCACCGTTTGCAGATGCTTGGCCAAGCCCTCGGCCGCGGGCTGCATGAACTTGGAGTGGAAAGCCCCCGACACTTTAAGCGGCATGACCTTGATTTTTTTCTCAGCGGCCAGCGCCCGGAAACGCTCCAAAGCCGTTTGCGAACCGGAAACGACAATCTGCCCCGGGCAGTTGTAATTGGCGGGTTGAATTTCCCCTTCGCCGTCTGCCTGGCGGCAAAGTTCCTCTACTTCCGCGGAAGAACCGCCCAGCACCGCGGCCATGCCTCCCGGAACTTCCGCGGCCGCAGCCTGCATCAGTACGCCCCGCAATTGCACGGTTTTAAGCGCCGCCTCAAAGCTGAGCACCCCGGCCGCCACCCAGGCCGCATACTCGCCCAAGGAGTGACCGGCCGCCAACGTCGCTTCCGCCGGAAGCTGCCAACGGCTGGTTAGGGCGCGATAAGCCGCGACCTCCACGGTCAGCAGCGCGGGTTGGGCCACGTCCGTGCGGTTGAGCTCCTCGTCCGGGCCGTCAAAAATGATCCGGCTCAACGGCATGCCCAAAATCCGGTCCGCCTGCTCAAAAACCTCGCGCGCGGCCGGAAAGGCGTCATGCAGTTCCCGGCCCATGCCCACGCATTGCGAACCTTGTCCCGGAAAAACCAAGGCGATTTTTTTCATGTTGACGACTCCTCTGGAAACCCGAACAACAGCCAATCAAAAACTTATTTTCCGTTTTTCTATTGTCTATTGTTCTATTGTCTATTGTTCTAAATGCGCAATCTTCACCAGCGCAAAATATTGGCGCCCCAGGTCAACCCGGCGCCGAAACCCACGGTGGCGACGATCATCCCCGGCTGGAGGCGCCCGCTTTGCTTGGCCTCGGCCAGGGCAATGGGAATGGAAGCCGCGGAAGTATTGCTGTACCGGTCGATGTTTACGACGATTTTATCCATGGACAAATTAAAGCGTTTGGCCGCAGATTGAATGATGCGGATATTGGCCTGGTGCGGAATCAACAAATCCAGAGCGCTCTCCGGCAAACCGGCCTTGGCCAAGGCCTGCGCCACGCTTTCGCCGATAATCCTCACGCCGAACTTGTATATTTCCGGGCCGTTCATTTTCATGAAATGCAGCCGTTGCTCCACGGTCGCATGGGTGGCGGGCTGCGCCGACCCTCCGGCCGGAATGCCCAGCTGTTCGATGCCGGTACCGTCGGCACCCAGAACGCTGGCGAGAATCTCGCCCCGCGGTGCGTCCGACGTGAGCACCACCGCCCCGGCGCCGTCTCCCATAAGCACGGCCGTGGCGCGGTCGGTCCAGTCCAGCAGCCCGGAAAACTTCTCCGCCGCCACCACCAGGACGCGTTCGGCTTCCCCGGCCGCGATGGCCTGCGCTCCGGTGGTCAGGGCATAAGAAAAACCCGAGCATACGGCCGTCAAATCAAAAGCGCCGGCTTTCACGGCGCCGAGTTGGTTCTGAATAAGGCAGGCGGTGGAGGGAAACACCATGTCCGGAGAAGCGGTGGCCACAATGACCAGGTCCAAGGATTCGCCTGCAACGCCGGCGTCCGCCAAGGCTTGCCGGGCTGCCGCCAACCCCAAATCCGAAGCGGCTTGGTCCGCGGCGGCTATCCGGCGTTCACGGATGCCGGTCCGTGAGCGGATCCATTCATCGCTGGTATCCAAGGATTGGGCCAAATCCGCGTTTGAAACCACCCGTTCCGGGACATAGTATCCCACCCCGGCGATGCCCACCCGACGCGGGGCGCTCACAGTTCGGCTACTCCATTTTGAACGAGCGCTTCTTCGATATGATGATTGATGTTGCTGGAGACAAATTTCGTAGCTTGCAGGATGGCGTTTTTAATGGCTTTGGCGTTGGACTTTCCGTGCCCGATGGTGGAAATCCCGGCCACGCCCAAAAGCGGGGCGGCACCGGTTTCCTGATAATCCAGGCGACGGAAAAACTTCCGGATTACGGGAAGTAAAATTCCGGCAGAAAGCTTCATCAGCCAGCCGCCGCTGACGATTTCATGCTTAATGGCATCCACAATCAAACGGGCGATGCCCGTGCCGAACTTTAAAATAACATTGCCCGTAAACCCATCGCAAACCACAATGTCGGTTTTGCCGTTGACCACGTCCTGCCCCTCGACATTGCCGACGAAATTCAATTTCAACGTCTTCATCAAATCCCGGGTTTCGTGAACCAACTCATTGCCTTTGCTGTCTTCCTCCCCCAACGAAAGCAACCCGACGCGGGGGTTTTCCACGCCGCGGATATAGCGTGCATACACATCGGCCATGACTGCGAATTGGGCCAGCATTTTCGGTTTGCAGTCCACATTGGCCCCGACATCAATGATGCTGGTGTGCTGGCTCGGGCTGTTGGAAGGAAAATCAATCAACAATGCCGGACGGACAATGCCCGGAATGCGTCCCAGGATCAACAAGGAAACCGCCATGGCCGCCCCCGTGTTCCCTGCGGTAAAAACCGCCTGAGCTTCGCCGCTTTTCACGAGCCGATTGGCTACG
>JAAXVQ010000179.1 GCA_013335425.1 Candidatus Firestoneibacteriota bacterium
GGCCGAGTTGACGCCCGTAAACTCTCCCACATATTTTTTACCCGGCAGCAAAACGAAATTACGGTTGTTGTTCCGACCGTCCCAGGTGAGCACCTCGGGCAAATTTTCACCTTTACCCTCTTGCCGGAAAACCGTCCCCGCTTCGGGGGGCGCCGTGACTACAAATTTCCAATTTACCACGTTCTTCCCAAGCCCGCCAAGTTTGATCTTAATAAACGGACCCGTTGGCAGGGGATTTAAGAAAACCGGTTTTAAAATCCGCTCATTATGCAGGCGCGGACGGTGGTTGACCAACGACTGCTGAAAAATCTCATCCCCCGGAGAAAATGCCAACGCCGCGGGGACGGGCATTTCCAGCAGGGAAGCGACCGGATCGTTGATGTTTTTCTGAAGCGCGGTGACCGCCTTCTGCGCCTTCATTTTGAACTTGTCCTCGCCGTAGACCATCAGGGCATTGACGCTGGCCGGCGCCGTGGAGCTCTGCGCTTCCACCGGAGCGGCCTGTGTCGTCATGGGAGGCAATTCGATGGCCTGCAGGCAGGGCGTCCCCAGCCATAAACCGCCGATTGCCCAGCCGATTACCCGGCTGACATTAACTCTCATGCCGTGCCTCCATCTTGGGGTGCTGCGCGGGCATTATCGCCCTTCCAACGCCCGAATCCGTTTGACCGCCAATTGCCGCCATTCGGCGTTACGGCTGTTCTTGCTGATATCGCGGTAAGCGGCAATCGCCTCCGCGGACTTGTTCTGCTTTTCGTAAAGCGCCCCCAATTGGGAAACCGCCATCAGCCGATAGTCGTTGTTGGCCGGTTTTTGGCCCAGGGCGCGCTGATAAAGCGCCACGGCCTTCTCGACGGTTCCGAGGCGCTCATAAGATTCACCGAGGCGGTAAAGGACTTCCGGAACATCGACGGTCGCAGTCTGCGGAAGCGCTTTTTCCAGATACTCCGCGGCTTGCTGGTATTTCTGCATTTGATGATAGGTAATCCCGATGTGCAGAATAACCAAAACGGCCCGGGCGCCCGTGGGAAATTTGGCATAGTATTGCAGGTAGGAACCTATGGCGTCGGTCCACATCTTATTTTGTTCATAGCAAACGCTGATGTTGTACAAGGCATTGGCTTCGTATTCCGGCAGGGGAAATTTGTCCAAAATGAGGCGGTAAGCTTTGACGGCCTCCAAATACTCCCCGCTGCGGAAATGCACCTCGCCCAAACGTGATAAAACTTCGGGCATTAAGTCATGGTTGGAAAAATTTTGTACAAACTGCTCGTAAGTTTTCACGGCTTCCGTGGTTTGATTTTGTTTTTCAAAACATATGCCCATATAGTATTGCGCATTGGGCAGAAAGGAACTGCCGGGGTAATTGTAATTAAGCGCCCGTAATTCCCGGATGCAGTCCTCCCACGCCTGGCGTTCATAGTAAATCAAGCCCAACCGGTATTGGGCCAAATCCGCGAATTCGCTGGCGGGGTGCAACCGTAGAAAATTCCGGTATTTTTCCAGACTGCGCACGGTGTCCGTGTCCCGCCAATCGGCCAGCTCCACCCCGGTCCGGGCTTCGTTGGCATAGGCGCCGTCGGGATAAGCTTTTAAATAGTGAAGGAAATTATCCCGGGCCTGGTCGATTTTCCCGGCATTGTAGAGGGTCTGCGCAATGCGCAACTCGATTTCCTGGACCTGGGGATCATGGGGCCAATTTTTAAGGTAAAGGTGGTAGGTCTGCAGCGCTTCCGAATAACCGCCATCCTTAAAATAGGTATGCCCGATTGCGAGCAAAGCGCGCTTGGCCAAGGGATTCTGCCGGAATTGTTTGACTATTTTTTGCATGATTTCCAAAGATTTTTCCCGCTGACCGACCCGCAGATACGTTTGACTTAAACCATAAAGCGCTTCCGGAATCTGGTCATCCTGCGGGTAGGTCTTGATCCAGGCGGCATACTCGGTCACGGCCGGAGCGAATTTTTTCAGGTTGAAGAGGCAGTGAACCCTCAGCAGGCGGATGCGTTTGACAACTTCTTTGTCCACCCCGGGCAAAGACAGCAGGGTTAAGGCGATCTTTTCAGCCTCGGCATATTTACCGTCTTGAAAATAGCTCCACGCCAGGCTTTCGCGGGCCAGGTGGCTGACACTGGTGTCTCCAAAATTTTTAAGAATGTAGAGATAATTTTTATTGGCGCTGTCGTATTGGCGCACCTGATAATACGCTTCCCCCAGGGTGTAATACCCCAGCGCGCGTAGGGCTCCGCTTTCCGGAGGGAAATTACCCTCCAGAACCTGCAGGATATATGCCGTAGAGGCGATCAGCTTGTCGGGTGCCTCCAGTTGTTGGTACCCGCGTTGAATTTGGAAAAGACAGGCATCGGTGATTTTGGAATAGGGGAAATTCAAAATCGTATCGTGATAGACCTGAATGGCTTGTTGGGTGGCGTTCTGCAGAAAAAACGCATTGCCGAGCAAAAAATAAACATGCGGCAGCAGCGGGCTGGTGGTGAAGGTCCGGGTGTACAGCCCAAGATCTTCCTGTGCTTTTTTAAAACTCCCGAGTTCCAATTGCAGCCAGCCTTTTTTAAACAGCACGTCCGACGTCAAAATCGATTCCTTGCCGCCGTTCCAAAGCTGCTGGTAAAGTGCAAACGCCTCGTTTTTTTGCCCGAGGCGGACCAGCGTTTCGGCGCGCAGGTAGGTGACAAAAAGATTGCCGGTGCTGCCCAAGTTCACCCGGGTAAGCGGTTCCAGCCTTTTCAAGGCCGCCTCCGGATGCGTTCCGAGCATTTCGAGGCAGCTTAATTTGTACTGGGCGTAAGGCACCAAGGGGTCCACGGGATAAACGGAGAGAAAATAACGGTAGGCCGCCTCAGCCCCCGCATAGCGGTGCAAATCGTATAAAACTTCGGCTTTTTCAAAAACGGAAACTTTCACGTACTCTTTGGCGGTGGGATATTGCAGGATCAGGCGGTTGAAATATTCGGCCGCGGGGTAGGGCTTGTTCTGTTGGTGCAAAGCCCGGCCCAAATAATAAAACGCCTCCGGAGATTCCACCCCTTCCAAATGTTCCGCCGTTTGCGCATATTCGCGGCGGATGAAAGCCAACACCCCCAAAGCCTGCCGCACATCGGACAAATTCCGGTAGGCGGGATACGACTGTAAAAGCGTCTCCAATTGCGTGGCGGCTTGCTCCCAGGCGCCTTGCTTCAGGCGGCACTGGGTCAAGCCCAACATGATCTCGGGACGCATCAGCCGGCTTGCCCGCGGCAACAAGGCCTCCCAGGCTTTCAAAGCCTCGCCGTGTTTTCCCTCGTTGAAGAGGCATTCGCCTCGGCGGTAAGCTGCGCTTTCGGCATAGGCGTTCTCCGGATATTGCGCGATCATTTGTTCGTAGATCTGCCGGGCTTGCGCGAACTCTCCGGCCTGCAAGCGAAGTTCTCCGGACAAAAACTTCAACTGCGGCAGGTACACGCTCTGGGGAAACCGGGATTTAAAATTTTCCATCTGCCCCGCCAAGGGTAAATTCCCCGCGGGTTTGCGGTACGTTTCGATCAGGCTCTGCAAGGCGGCGCGTTCCCCCGCGTCCTCCGCGGCGGCCGGCAGCGGTTTGAGGACTGTTGCCGACAGGGCTAAAAAAGCCGCGAAGAGCACCCGTATGTTAAAACACCTGCGCCGGAGCATTATTTTTGTTCATCCTTTTGATTGGTGATTTTAATAACAGCCGTCTCTAAAATGGCAACCGTCAACAAATTGGAGCGCAGTTGGTTGCCTTCCGCATCCGAACCCGCAAGTCGGACGTCATACCGGCCTTCCGGCAGGAAATTGTTTTGTTCGTCCTTGCCGTCCCAGACGATGGCTTCGGGCAACTCAAAGCCGCTGAAGGTTTTAACCAGCTTGCCCGTACTCCTTTGGTGAATGCTTAATTTCCACTGCCGGATGAGTTGCTTGTCCGGCAGATCAATGCCGACGCGGCAAACTTTATTCAGACTGTTGCGGGAAAACGTCTGGGCGCCCGCCGCAAGGCGTGCGTTGTACGCGCCGACGGTGTAAACCAGGGAGACCCGGTGGCTCAACTTCTGATCCGCGGCCCTCAGGGCGGCGTAATCCAAACGCCAATCGTCGTATATGAAACCCAAACCCGCGGCCACGGTTTGCTCCCGATAGCCGGCCCGCAAGGTCAGCCTCGGCCAAAGTTTCACTTCCAGCCCGCCGCCCCAAGCCCAAGAACTTTCATCGAGAAATTTATCCGCCTCGGCCAAAACCAGGAGACGACCGTCCCACCAGGCGGAGGAAAGCCCGGGACGGAGCAACCGCCGGTAGGGGGTGTCCGCCGCCTCCAAACGAAGCAGAGGCGGAACCGCGTTTTGCAGCGTAACCCCGGCGGCCAATTCGGGAAGGGGGCGGTACAACACCCCGGTATCCGCGCCCAAACCGGAAGCGGTCTGGTGCCCCAAGGTCAGACTATGGCCTTGAACATTCAATCCCCAAGAAAAGCCCGGAAAAAATTCCCGGCCGTAGGCAAGCATAAGGACCGCATCGCGCAACGGCCCGGCATCCGCCGTGCCGGCCATCGTGACCTGAGCCTGGTTGAACGTCAGCAAACCGACCCCGAGTGTGCCGAAGTTCGCCACCGGTTGGGAAAACAGGAGTTGATCATAGTAGCGGTCGGCATCCAAAAAAGCGTGAGAAAAAGCCAACTCTGTAAGGTTGGCCTGCCCCAAACCTCCCGGATTCCAAACCAAGGCGGAGGCGTCGTCCGCCGTCCCGGAAAAAGCGCTCCCCAGGGCCGCCGTGCGGGCACCGGACCCCGCCAGCACATATTCCGCGGAAAGCCCCAAAGACTCTGCGGACGCCGTCGCTGCCGAGGCCAGCAGCAGCAACCCCAACCCCCAACCGGCAAGCCAACCTCCGCTTTTTTTCATAATACCCCAACCCCTTTCACTTTTCCCCCCAGCGCCCCTGCCCGCAAAGCGGGTTGTCGGCGGCGCTGATCAATTCTTGGCATTGATGACCACCACTTTTTTCACGGGCAATTTGACTGTGCGCCCCGAGTCGTACCGCAGCGTAATCCGGCACAGGTACACCCCGCTCCCGACGC
>JAAXVQ010000180.1 GCA_013335425.1 Candidatus Firestoneibacteriota bacterium
GCACGCCCCGAACTAAGCGATAGACGGGAAGCACGGTCAGCCCCGGATCGGCACTGTCGGCCAAGCACATCATGACCGTATCATCCTCGGGAACCGGGAGGCCGCGATGCCGGTCACGGTAGTTCAAAGCCGTGGAGTATCGATGATGGCCGTCGGCAATGAGCAGTTTTTTACTGCGCATCTGCGACTGGAAAAACTTGACCTCGTCAGACGCGTTCACCACCCAAAGTTTTTGACGATTGCCTGACCAGTCCTTAAAATCCGCCCAAGGGGTTCTCCGACAGATTTTTTTCAGCCAGGCCGCGCAGGTGCCTGGGGTGTCGCGGTACAGAGAAAACACCGGCGAAAAACTCACACCCGTGGCTTCCAGCAGGTTCAGTCGATCGGTTTTGGGGCCTTGAAAAGTCCTTTCATGCGGCAGAACGCTGCCCTCGCCCAAGGGTTCCAACTTGACCCGGCACATGACGCCCGTAAAAGTTCGGGACGCGCCGCGGGGATCCATATAGTGCGTTTGCAATACGTAAAACGCCGGACGCTTATCCACCCCCAAAACGCCCCGTTTAAGCCAATCACCCAAAACCGCGCGCGCGCGGGTGTACCGGTTCCGGCTGTCCCTGTCGTCCGGTTTGACGCGGCCGTACTCCAAACGGATGATGTTTTCCGGCGACGCACGGTAAAAACGTTCCTGATCTTTGGGGGAAATAATGTCATAAGGCGGGGTGACCAATTTGGCAAGCTGTTTGGCTAAAGCGGGTGCGTAGCGCAATCCGGGAAAAGGAACGACGGTGGCCATGCGCTAATTGGCTTTCTTCATTTCACGCTGAACCCGGTCTTTCCAAGCGGTCAGGGCTACGAGTTCTTCGTTGGTGTTGCGCAAACGCTGGGAAAGTACGGTAATAATTTGCCGCAGCAGTTTGTAGGC
This sequence comes from Candidatus Firestoneibacteriota bacterium, assembly GCA_013335425.1. Lineage (GTDB taxonomy): Bacteria > Oederibacteriota > JAAXVQ01 > JAAXVQ01 > JAAXVQ01 > JAAXVQ01. The sequence goes on from JAAXVQ010000180.1 coordinate 923, forward strand.
CAAAAGCAAGTCCTTCTTGAGCAAATCGTCCAAACCCGCTTTGGGGATCAGCATGCAGCGGGTTTCCTCCAGCGCGGTCACGTTGGCCGAATACGGCAGGCTGTCGAAGCAGGACATTTCTCCGAAAATCGACTGGGGTCCCAACGAAGTGATGACCTTATCCTTCTGCCCTTCCATTTTCTTGGTGACGCGCACTCGTCCTTTGACGATCACATAAAGTGCGCTGCCCTCTTTGCCTTCTTCTAAAATCAAAGTTTCGGAAGGAAAAAGTTTGGTCTTGGCAAGTTTGAAAATCTTCTCCAGCTCTTCGTCGTTGAGTTCCTCAAAAATGTTGATGGTCCGCAGCAGTCCAATGTCCATGTTAGGCCACCGTTCCTGTTCCAAAATAAAGTGCCCACCCCGTATCGCCAACATCGCTTCCCGGCGTCAATAATCGATTTGCATCAAAGTCATTGTCCAAAGAGGTTCGGTCGGGAAAAGCTCCGGTCCCGGCGCCTGTGCCAACCGCGGCACGGATTGATCCGGCACCCGGTTGACGCTCCCCAGGGCCACCGCCAAAGAACTTCCCAACGCCAAGCCCAAGACCACCCACATATCGGCGGGCTTAAACGAGGTCGGAAACCTGCCCTGCACCGAAGCGTCCACTGCGGAAACTGCGGCGTAACCATAAAGCGCCGTAAAAGGCAGCGAGACCAAAAAGTGGACTTCAAAATCTTCCAGCCACCGGTTTTCTGAATAGAGGGCCTTGCCCTGAGCCGGGGTGCTGTTGCCGACGCTTTGGACCTGAACCGGCAAGGTTCCGCCGACGGCTTCAATGCCGCGGGGACCGACCTCAAACTTATCCGGCGCAGAGGTCACTTGTCCCGCCGGCGTATTGCCCGCCGAAACCGGGATTGCGGCCGTTTCCGCCCAGGCCGTGCCCGCCAGCGCCCACCCCAGGATCAACCACCCGACACTGCTCCGCCAAGTCATCGCGCCCTCCTAAAAGCCAAAGCAATTGAAAATTTTAATTTAACCGCAATTGAGCTTGTGGTTGTCCGGCTCAATTCTCAATTGCTCCGGTGTTTGAGCAGTCGACGGCTCAAACGCCTAGGGCACCACTTTGTTCAGCGGATACTCGATGATGCCCTGGGCGCCGGCGCGCTTGAGTTTGGGAATCAAATCGCGCACGGTTTTCTCGTCCACGATGGTTTCCACATCGAGCCAAGCGTCATCGGTCAACTGGGCGATGGTCGGCTTTTTCATGGCCGGCAAAAGCGAGAGCACCTTTTTCAGGTCGGTTTTCAGGACGTTCATCTTCAACCCCACCTTGACCTCGGCCAAAAGCGCGCCCTGCAGCAACATGCAGAGGGCTTCGATCTTCTGGCGTTTGGCGTCGTCCTTCCAAGCCGACCGGTTGGCGATCAGCAGCGTGGTGGAAGTCATCACCGTGTCCACGATGCGCAGGTTGTTCGCCCGCAACGAACTGCCGGTCTCGGTCAATTCGACAATGGCATCCGCCAACTGCGGCGGTTTGGCCTCGGTTGCGCCCCAGGAAAACTCCACTTCGGCTTTGACCTTGTGCCGCAGCAAATAGGTCTTGACCACGTTGACCAATTCGGTGGCAATGCGCTTGCCCTTCAAATCCTTCACGCTCTTGACGGGTGACGATTCGGGTACGGCCAGAACCCAGCGTACGGACCCCAAGCCCTGTTTGGCGTAGGTCAACTCGGCCACGGTTTGCACGCTCGCCCTGTTCTCGGCGGTCCAATCCGCGCCCGTGAGCCCGACGTCCAAGACGCCCGATTCCACATAACGCGGTATTTCCTGCGCCCGGACCAGCATGACCTGGATCTCCGGATCGTCGATCCGAGGATAATAGCTGCGGGAACTCGAAGAGATCGTGTACCCGGCCTTTTTCATCAAAGCGAACGTCGATTCCTTCAAACTGCCGGCGGGCAAAGCTAATTTTAAAATCACGAACCACCTCATGCAAAAAATGAATTGAATCACGGGAAAAGCCGTCCAACCGCTCTCCCTCCGGATCCACCGTTTTGCGCAAGCCGCGCAACGTGCGTTATTTATATCACCGCAGTAACGCCGGGCGCAAGATTTTTATTTGAATTTTAAAAAGGCCGGGGTATACTCTGGGGCGTCGCTTTTGCCGGCTTCAACCGTCTGTGGCCGCATCGGCCGGCGGGATCGTTCTCAGGTTCAAGTCAAATTCCCCGTTTCCCAAAGCGGTGAATTTCAGCATTTAAGGAGCGTCGATTTTCGTGCCGCCACAGCCCCGCAAGGACATTTTCGACGTTTCCCCTTCTCAACTCGACGAGCTGATGAACGCCTGGGGTGAAACGCCTTTCCGCGTGCGCCAGATCATTGCCGCGGCCTGGGCGCCCGAGACCGCAAGTTTCGCCCAGATCACCACCTTGCCCCTGGCCTTGCGCCGCAAACTGGACGAACACTTTTTCATACCCGCGCCCTGGGTCCCCAAATCGGTATTTACGGCCGCCGACGGAACCGCCAAGGCGGTTTTCGAACTCTCCGACGGACGGCAAATCGAAAGCGTCTCGATCCCCCTGCCCCGACGCCTGACTTTCTGCCTTTCTTCCCAAGTCGGGTGCGCGCTGGGCTGCCGTTTTTGCGCCACAGCGCGTATGGGCTTCGTTCGCCATTTAAGCACCGGTGAGATCGTGGGGCAGTTGCGGGGGCTCCGGGCCTATGGAAGCAAATTACCGACCAACGTGGTGCTGATGGGCATGGGAGAACCCCTGCAAAACCTGGACTCCGTCCGGGGCTTCGTGGAGCTCATCTCTCACCCTCAGGCGCTGAGCTGGTCGCCCAACAAAACCACCATTTCCACCAGCGGCTGGCTGCCCGGGTTGGAAGACTTAATCACGCATCCGCTTCCGGCCAAGCTGGCCTTTTCCTTCAACGCCGTGACCGACGAAATCCGCAACCGGATTATGCCCGTCAATCGCCGCTATCCGTTGTCCGACGTGCTGGCAACCCTTAAAAAATACTCCCGCGCCAAAAGTGAAACTTTGACCGTGGAGTATGTGCTGCTCAAGGGCGTCAACGACCGTTTGGAAGACGCGCGCCTTTTGGTAAGGCTTTTAAAAGCCTTGCCCTCCAAGATCAACCTGATCCCCTTCAACGAAATCCCCGGCATCCCTTTCCAGGCGCCGGATCCGGAAACGGTCCTGGCTTTCAAAGCCGAGCTGCAAAAACACGGGGCCCTGACGACCCTGCGTTCCTCCCGAGGCGCGGAAATCGGGGCTGCGTGCGGCCAATTGGCCCGCCAGCCTCAGAAGCAGGCCGCATGAAATCCAAACCGCGTTCACCCTTGTTGGGACGATATTTGCTCATGGTCTTCGGACTCTCCTTCATGGTCTTTGTCCTGAGCGCCTTGCTCACCTCGCGGATTTTGAACCGCGTCATGGTGGCCGAGGTACCCGACATTACCGGCAAAAGCGTCGAGGCCGCCCGCGGCGCCCTGCGTCTGAAACATTTGAGCATGGACATCGCCGAGTTCCGTTTTGACGCCCATATGCAGCTCAACCAAATTATTTCCCAAGACCCCAAACCCGGCCAGACCGTTAAGAGCGGACGCATGGTCCGAGTCGTGGTTTCCCGCGGTTCCCAGACCGTTAAGCTGCCCGCCTTGACCGGACTTACCCTGCGCGACGCCGGCCTGGCCTTGAGTGAAAAAGGCGTGAGCGCCGGGAAGGTGTCCTTGTGGTACAACGCGGAAGCGCCCAAAAACACCGTCTTGGACCAAGTCCCGGCTGCGGGTCAATACCTGCCCCAAGGATCACGCGTGGATTTGCTGGTTTCCCTGGGCTCCCGCCCGGTCCGCTGGGTCATGCCCGCGCTTAAAGGCCTGGAATTCGGAGAAGTAAACCGAATAATTAAATTTCTAAAATTGAACCTGCAAACCCTGCGGCGCAAGCCGGACAGCACCCTGCCCGCCAACACGGTGGTGGAACAGCGCCCGGCGGCCGGCGAGCGCGTGGAAGGCGGCCAAGCGGTTTCTCTTTTGCTTACCCAAGGCACCCAAGACGTCCAAAAACCCGGGCGCTATGTGACGATCCGTTATCGCCTGCCGGCGGGTAAAAGTTCCCAACGCTTGAAAATGATCCTTAAGGATGATACCGGACTGCATGAGATCCACAACG
>JAAXVQ010000181.1 GCA_013335425.1 Candidatus Firestoneibacteriota bacterium
TTTTAAAATCCGCGGGCGGTATTATACCTGAAATAGCGGGGAAACCCCTAAAAATTTCCTGCGCCCGGGAAAAATTGCTTGCCAGGCACAAAGTCCTGATATATAGATGAACAAATGTCGGACATCACCCACGGGGGACGGAACATGAAAGTCCGGGTGTTTCTGGGGCTGGGGCTGCTGTTGTTCCTGGCGGCCGGCTGCGGGAAAGCCAAACCTGTTTCGCACGCCTCCGGAATCTTACCGGATGCTCGGGTCAAGGAGGCAAGCGTCATGCAGATATCCAGTGCCGATTTTAAGTCCGGCGAGCTGTTGCCGGCGAGGCTTACCTGTGATGGTCAGAATCTTTCACCGGCGCTGCAATGGTCGGGGGTCCCCCCGGCGGCTGAGAGTTTGGCATTGGTTTGTGAGGATCCCGACGCGCCTGCGGGCATGTTTGTCCATTGGATTGTCGTGAATTTGCCGCCCGCGTCGGTAGGGATTCCCGCTTCCGGCCCTCTTCCGGCCGGGGCCGTGGGGGTGGCCAATGATTTTGGCACCACGGCTTATGGCGGTCCGTGCCCGCCCAGGGGCGTGCATCGGTATTTTTTCCGTCTCTATGCCCTGGATGTGCCGAGTTTGCCGACCGTCACACGCCGAACTTTGGCCGCAGAGTTGAAAAAACACGCCCTGGCCCAGGCCGAGATTATGGGACGCTACGGGCGCTAAGGCTAAAAAGCGATTTTGAACGGAATCGTTCGGCGGCCGTCAGGGTCCAACAGGTATGCGGAAAAAAGCTGGGAACATTGAATCTACGTGAAGAGAGGAGACGGTTATGCGACGGCACATGGGATTGAGCTGGGTGTTGGTTTTGTTGGCCACGGGATTTTGGGGTGCGCAGGTGCAGGCGAGCGTTACTGAAAAAGTGGATGCCATGATCGCTGAAAATTCCCCTTTAAAAGTGCGGACTTCGGATTTGTGGGTGCAAGTCGGAGGCCCCTTGATTATGGGGGTGCAATTCGATGAGTACGCCAATCCCAATGTTGCCTTGGGAGTCGGGGTGGGCAGTTTTGTCAACGGCGCCTCGGTCGACCTGGCTGCCAAATTTTACCTGCTGCCCGGAAAGTTTTCGCCGTTTGTTTCCGTCGGCGGTGTTTACTACTATACCAGCCCACGGCAAAACGTCTTTGCCTTGACCGGCACTGCGGGTTTGGCTTATTTCTTCAATGACGGGCTGGGGCTCTCGTTGGGTTGGTGCTACTTGCGCAGCGTCACTCAAAGCGACACTCCGTTTACTTACGAGTATATCAATGACCGGATTAACGCGGGCATGCCCCAGTTGGGCCTTCATTGGAATTTTTAATAGCTTAATACTCTGCAGTTTGCGGCAGGGAAAAAGTAAGGATGCTTGGGGCATGATGTCTATACCCTGGGGGTTGCCCGAGGGTGATTTATTCTGCCGGGAAACCGGCGGCTGCGGTTCATTTTGCCGCGGCCTACCAACTATGGGGAGGAAGCGAACATGAGAAAATGGCTGGGATTGGGAATGGTGCTTTCGGTGGCGGCTGTCTTGACCGCTTGTTCCGGTTCGGTGCAGCGCATCAGTTCCGACGAGGTGGTGGATTTGTCCGGGCGTTGGAATGATACGGATTCGCAGTTGGTGGCTGAGAAAATGGTCAAGGAAGCCCTGGCTTTGCCCTGGCTGGCCCGCTTTTTGAAGGAAAAGGGGAAGAATCCCACGGTGATTGTGGGTACCATTAAAAACAAAACCGACGAACACATTGCCGTCGACACGTTTCAAAAGGATATCGAACGCAACTTGACGAACTCCGGGAGCGTGGATTTTGTGGCGGGAAAAAGCGAACGCGACGAGGTTCGGGCCGAGCGCGAAGACCAGCAGACCAACGCCGCCGAAGACTCCCGCAAACAGATGTACAAGGAAAGCGGCGCGGATTACATGATGCAGGGGACCATATCCAAGATCACGGACGCGGCCGGCCGGACGGCCACTTTTTACTATCAGATCGACCTGGAAATGGTGGACATGCAGCGCAATGTGAAGGTCTGGTTCGGCAACGAAAAAATCAAGAAGCTCATCAAAGGTCGCGGTGCGCGACTCTAAGTCTGCCGGGTTCCCGGCCGGTTTGGTTCTTTTGGTCCTGGGCCCATGGTTATGGCTGGGGTCGACCGGCTGTGCCGGCCTGCGTGTGGCGGACCAGCTTGACAGGCGTTTGCAAAACGAGGAATTCAACGCCGGCTTGGAAGATATTGAAAAAGCCAAGTCCCAGTACGCCGGTCCCAACTCGCTGCTGTATTATTTTGACAAAGGCAGCCTGGAACAAAGAGCGGCTTTGTACACGGCCAGCAATGCCGATCTGGAAGAGGGCGAGAAACTTATTGAGAACCTGCAGGTCGCCAGCGTCAGCGAAAGCGTGGCTTCGTTTTTAGTCAACGATACGACCTTGTCGTATTCCGGCGAGGACTTCGAACAGGTCATGGTCAATGTTTTAAAAACCATCAACTACTTGTGTTTGGGCGATTTGAACGGCGCGCAGATAGAGGCGCGCAAGGTCAATACCCGGCTGTTGGCGCTCTCCGACAAGTACGGCCAAGAAGCGGTATATAAAGAAGATGCCTTCGCCCGTTACCTCTCGGCGTTTGCTTATGAGGCGGCCGGGGAATACAACGACGCTTATTTGGATTACAAGAGCGCCTACCGGGATTTTCAATGGTATGCGAAGCACTTCGATATTGAGGTGCCGCCGTTGATAAGTGCGGATCTGCTGCGCCTCTCGCACTGGTTGGGGTTTGACGATGAATACGAATCCTGGCAGCACGAGTTCGGGACCGACGGCGTTGAACCCGGCCGCCGGCCCCAAAAGCAGAGTGAAGTACTGCTGGTGGTTTTTGACGGGCTCATGCCGCGTAAGCAAACACGCTTCGTGGAGGCTCCGGTACTGGACCCGGACCACCGGGGCTATATGCTCAAAGTGGCTTTTCCCGTGATTAAACCCCGCAACCCGGCGCTGCAGGCCGTGCGCGTGCAGGCCGAGGACGGCAGCACCGCCGACGGGTACGTCGTCGAGCCGCTGCAGGAAATCGCTATTGCGAACCTAAATCAGCGCATTGGGCTCATTACCGTAAAAGCCATTGCCCGGGCCGTGGCCAAGTACACGGCCGCCGTGCAATTGCGGCGGGCCACCCGCACGCAGGATCAGGGTCTAAACCTTTTGGTGGACGTGGCCAGCAACATTTACACCTTTGCCACCGAACAGGCGGACACGCGCTGTTGGCGGAGTTTGCCGAACCGCTTTGGGTTGATCCGCCTGCCGCTTTCGCCGGGTGTGCACCAGTTGAATGTTCAACTGGAAGCTTTTGGGGGCGGTTTTTTACCCAACCGAACCCTGACGGTAGAGCTGAAAAAAGGCGAGAAGAAAGTTTTACCTTTGTACGTGGCGCAGTAATTGCCGCCCATCACCCTAAGGAGTCAGCAACGTGCCCTCGGAACTTTTAAACATCCCCGGAGTGTCTTTGATCAAACAAGGGAAAGTACGCGATATTTACGATCTGGGGGAAGACTTGCTCATGGTGGCTTCGGACCGGATTTCCGCCTTTGACGTGATTTTGCCCACGCCCATTCCCGGCAAGGGGCGGGTTTTGACCCAATTGTCCCGTTTCTGGTTTAAAAAATTTGAAAGCTTGGTGCCCAACCACCTATCACCGCGGACCATCGCCCAGGCTGTTTCCGATCCGGTTGTGGTCAAGGAACTGGAAACGCGCGCCCAGCGGGTGCGCAAAGCGCAGCCTTTGCCGATTGAAGCCATTGTCCGCGGGTATTTGTCCGGGTCGGGATGGAAGGAATATCAAAAAAGCGGAACGGTCTGCGGGATCAAGTTGCCCGCAGGCTTGCGTGAATCCGATGCCCTGCCGGAACCGATTTTTACGCCTTCGACCAAGGCGGAAATCGGGACGCATGATGAAAATATCACTTTCGCTGAAGCCGTTAAACTCATGGACGCGTCCCTGGCTGAAAAAGTCCGCGACTTGGCTTTGCGCATCTACCGCGAGGCTGCTGCGTATGCCCGGACACGGGGCATCATTATTGCCGACACCAAATTTGAATTCGGGTTGTTGAACCAAGAGCTGATTTTGATCGATGAAGTGTTGACTCCGGATTCCTCGCGCTTCTGGCCGGAAAGTTCCTATCAACCCGGGCATGGTCAGCCTTCGTTCGACAAGCAATATGTGCGCGACTGGTTGCTGAGCTCCGGTTGGGACATGACGCCGCCGGGACCGGAATTGCCCGACGAAGTGGTCCGCAACACCGCTGCGAAATACGAAGAGGCGCTGCGCCGTTTAACCGCGGTCTAAATCGGAACGGGTCGGCGCAAATCCGCCGGAGCGTGGGCTTCGGGGATTTAATCCCCAAGGCAGGGTGGCGGTTTAAAAACGCCCCTTTCCGGGAGGTGTGTTATGCTGCGAAGTTATGTTCGCGTAGGAATGTTGCTGGTCGGGGCGGTGGTTTGTTCGCAACCCGCTTGGGCCGAGCCGTCCGGGGATCGATGGGTGGTGGACCAAAGTGCCGCCACAGACCAGGTGCTCTCGGAAGCGCAAGCGTCGCGGGTGGTGTCGTTGCCCGAAGGCGAGGCGCTTAAGGCCGTACGCCGGGTGATAATCGACGATCTCCACATGGCCTTAGCGGAATATCACGCCACCCGCCACCGCCAGGATGCGGAGACCACGCGCGACACGGTGCTGCCGGAACATGTGGTGGGGAAAGTGGAACTGGATTTGGCGGACGATTCCTACCGTTTTATAGTGGAAGTGCGTCTGAAAGCTTATGGCAGCCGAACCCGGATTTTGGTCAAGGCTTCGCCGCTTTATCGCGTGCCTGCTTTGGAAAAAACAACCGGATTACAACCCGGTACGCAGTTTCAGGCTCCATTCGAGTCGCCGGGTCCCCAGGGTAACGATTATGTCGAACCGCAACCCGGCGTTCCCATGGACGACCAGCCGGCACTTTTACCGGATGCCGCCGACCGGGCGCAGAAACTGGTGCGGTCGTTTTTAT
>JAAXVQ010000511.1 GCA_013335425.1 Candidatus Firestoneibacteriota bacterium
ATTCGGATTTGCTGGACAACCTGAACAAGGTCATGCAACCGTATTTCCTGGCGGCTTTCACCAGCCGGGAAATGGCCAACGACCCCAAACTTAAAGCCTTGCCCGCCAAAATGGCGATTTTGGAAAAAGAAATTAAGGACCTGCAAACCAAACCCGTGCAAGCCAACAGCGATTTCCAAAGGCTGGTTCAGCCGACATCGGGGCAAGGCATCTGGCAGAAAAATTTGGGTTTTAATAAGGTTGAAACCGGAACATCTCAGAAAAAACCCGACAAGCCTGCCGTGGATTTCGCGGTGCAATCCCAGGTGAGTTCCAAACAAGCGGCCTTGCAACAGTTGCGAAACGAGTTGGCAGCCTTGAAGAAACAGGCGGCGGAGGCGGAAAACCGGTTAAAAACTTATCAGGGGCAGTTGGCGGGTTATCAAAATGCGGTTATGTCGATCATACGAGAGGCGATGACCGCGACGAATTTTTCGTATTTCATTAATTGCATGCTGCCGCATGACCAAAGTGGGCGCATTCGAAACAAGGCGGAGGGGGGTGTGTCCGCGGAAGTGGTGGGGATGTTGTTTGCGGCCGCTCCCAAGAATGAGTTCAAATTGATTGCGGACATTATTGCCGCTTGCCCTCCCGCCGATTTGGAAGAATTGGCCGCATTGTTTCAGAAGCATTTTAATTTTCTCTCCGCCAATAACTATTATCAAGAAGCTTCCAATAAGATGTTTATTCAAATGCAGAGTCTGGTCAGCTCGATTTTGGACAGCATTGTCGAGCATGATTCGTTCGACCAACTGGACGCCAAACGGGCGGTTTTTTCGGCCAGGATTCTGGATATGGCTGGTGATCATTTCTCCCCCTTTTATTATCAAAAAGAATTAAAAGAGATATTGTCGATACAGGATGCCGCGACCTTGATCAAACGACTGGGAACCGAGATTACCTATAAACAACGCTTGGCTTTGATTTTTCAATTAAGCGTGGCCTGGACCCGGGGCATCAAGGCTGGCAAGCTAACTGCTCAAGACCTGGTCGAGCAATGCCGGCACGAGGATATGACGGTGCGTCTCAGTCTTTACAATGCCATCAATAATATGCGATTGGATTATTCTTTGCTTTTGGACATCCAGACGCAGGTGCTCGGCAGGGCGTTTGGAGAGGCGCAAGAACAGTTGGTCAAAGATCAAAACCTCAATATGCCGGTTATTGAAGAAGTTATTAATTTGCTTTGGATAGCTTCCAACTATGAACGGATTATGATTGTATATCAGATTGCTTCCCTGGTCCTGCAGGGTGAAGCTTTCTATACCAAGAACGGCAAAGGGAAAAAACATTCAATCATAAGCGATCCTAAGGTCTTGGCGGAAGTCATGGCCATGTTGGAGAAAATACTGCCCATGGAATGGACGCAGCACGATGCCCATACCCAACGGGCGCTTTTGGATTTGCTGGGATGGTTTATGCTTGAAAAATCCGCCAGGGCCGAAGGGCCGGACGGCCCCGCTCGGAAAATTTTGGCCGGAAAAAATATCCAAAATAGCCAGCTTATTCGGCAGATTCTCGGCTTGTTGGGGCCGGATACCCAGCGAGAGCTAGCTTGGGGAAAATATAATGAAATCATGTCACCCATGCGCCTGG